>JAYWHB010000676.1:0-6565 GCA_043777915.1 Deinococcales bacterium | reverse complement strand
AGCACCACGACTGCCAGCAGACCCGCCGGAAGTAGCCCAACCGCTTGGCGTTGTAACCAATCCGAGTTATCTTTGGCTTTTGGGCGGGCTAAAAATTGCAGCACCGCACTCGAGGCAAACCCAACTCCAGCCAGTCCCAAAAGCGTACCCAAATAAATCAAGAAAACCGCACCGGAATTCCAAGCCTCGAGATTAGCGGTATTACCTAAAATTGTGGATAGCAAAATAACCATGCCCACTAGAAGCAGCCCAATGGCAAAGCCTCGAGTCATGAGCGGCTGCGTCGCCACGGAGTCACCGCCCGCTCGACCACGCCCACCAGTGCCACCAAAACAATTCCCAACACTGCACTGCCAATCATCACCAGCCATAGACTGCGTGAATCCGATGCCCTCGAGTTCTCGGATAAAAGTCGCCCTAAACCCGCATCGGTGATGGTGCTGGACTCGGAAACAATTGCGCCAATCAATGCCCCAGTCATGGCAATCTTAAAAGCTGTAAATAAAAATGGCACACTGGTTGGAAAACGCAACTTGCTAAAAGTCTGGACTGGACTGGCGTTGTAGGTCTGCATCAGGTCTACTTGGAGCGGGTCTGGACTTTTTAAGCCTTTGGCGACCCCGATGGCAATTGGGAAAAAAGCAATATAAGCACTGATTAAAACCTTGGGCAGCAAACCCTGTACACCGTTACTTCCCAGCACCACCACCAGCATTGGCGCAAGCGCAATAATTGGGACAGTCTGCGAAGCCACCAACCACGGCAACACGGCTTGTTCAAATGCCCTCGAGACCGTTAGCAGCACCGCCAGCAGTAAGCCGACTACTCCTGCCAATAACAAGCCAAGCACGGCAGCTAGACCGGTAAAAAAGGCGTGGTACGGCACAGAATTTGGGTCGGTTGGTGGGAAGTACGCCTTTGGAAAATCCTCGAGCAACTGATTTGGGGCTGGGACAACGGGCGAACGCAGGTTAAAGGCGCAGGTGATGGCATCTTTTCCGCAGGGCAGTTCTGCCCCTCGAGACAGCAGGCGTTGGGCGGCTTGGGCATTGAGGAGAATCATGATTGGAAAAGAGATGGCTAGGGTAATAAAAGCCACAACTAGCATTGGGATGATGGATTTATTCACGGCAAGACCACCCTCTCCCCAACCCCTCTCCCGAAAAACACGGGAGAGGGGCTTTTTTTGGTAATGTGAATTTATGGCGCGAGCGTACATTACTCAGTTGGCTCGAGAGAATCGGCAAAAGGAAACTCCTGCCGAGGTGATTTTGTGGGCGGCATTGCGGCGAAAGGCTTTTGATGGAGTTAAGTTTAAGCGCCAAAAACCAATTGGGCGTTATATCGCAGATTTTTGTGCGCCTAGTCTCAGGTTGATTATTGAACTCGACGGTAGTGTTCACGATACACCTGATGCCAAAGCCTACGATGCTGTTCGAGAAGAATTTCTGCGTGCTGCTGGCTATACTATCCTGCGTTTTCCAAACCAAGCTATCCTCGAGAACCTCGAACAAACCCTCGAACAAATTGCCACCCACTTGCCAAAAATCCCATAAAAGCCCAAAAAGCCCCTCTCCCGCGCTCTTGGGGAGAGGGGTTGGGGAGAGGGCGCTCACACCGCCTCCTCGTATCCATGCCCATGTCGCAGACTCTCGCGGACTTGGGTGGCAATTTCAAAAAACCGTGGGGTTTCCCGAGTCTCAAAATTGCGTGGTTGTGGCAGGTCAACTTCAATCACTTTTTCGATTTTCCCCGGGCGCGGGGTCATGACCACAATTCGGGTGCTTAAAAAAACCGCTTCAGGAATACTGTGGGTCACAAAAATAATCGTTTTGCCAGTCTCGCGCCAAAGCCGCAGTAACTCGAGGTTGAGGTTTTCCCTGGTAATTTCGTCCAGAGCGCCAAATGGTTCATCCATAAAAATTAACTGTGGGTCAAACGCCAACGCCCTAGCAATACTGGCGCGTTGCTGCATTCCGCCGCTTAATTGCCACGGGTAATTCTGAGCAAATTTCTCGAGTCCAACCAGTTGAAGCATTTTTTCGGCTCGAGTCTGGCGTTCTTGTTTGCTGTACCCCATAATCTCGAGTGGCAGCATCACATTTTGGCGCACGGTGCGCCATTCAAACAGGGCTGGAGCTTGAAAAACATAACCATAAGCCCGAGCCTCCCGAGCCGCTTTTGGGGTTTTGCCACCAATTAAAAGCGTGCCAGAAGTCGGTTGGATTAAATCTGCCAGCAAACGCAGCAAGGTGGTTTTGCCGCAACCACTCGGTCCAATTAAACTTATAAATTCGCCTTCTTGAATCTCGAGATTTGCATCGGTTAGGGCGATGGTTTCGAGCATTTGTCCGCTTGGGTCTTTGGTTTTGTAAATCATGCTGACATCCGTAATGGAGACAAGGGGTGGTAATAATGCCATGCAAGAACATACCAAGTTTTGTGCTTGTCAGGCAATTCGCCCAAACCCCGCATAAACGTTCATCTTTTGACCGCGCAAAAAACCAATCAGGGTTAAATCAAAACGCTTTGCCACATCCACGGCTAAACTCGTGGGAGCAGAAACACTGGCAAGGACTGGAATTTTTGCCCGAATGGATTTCTGCGCGATTTCAAATCCGGCTCTACCAGAGACCACTAGAATTGTGTTCTCGAGCGGTTGGGCTTGCATAATTGCCCAGCCAACCAGTTTATCCACAGCGTTGTGCCGCCCAACATCTTCGCGCAAAGCCAGTAATTCGCCTAGGCTCGAGAACAACGCCGCCGCGTGAATCCCGCCAGTGGCATCAAAGATTTTTTGGGCAGCACGCAGTTTATCAGGCAGGGTATAAAGCAACTCTGGACTGATGACAAGTTGGCTTTGCAGCATTTTGCAGTCTGTCTCGAGGGCTTCCAATTGGGCTTTTCCACAAACACCACAGGCACTTGTGGATAAGTTTAAGCGCTCTGGGATTGTTACCATTAAACTTTTTTTTATTTTGACATTAACCACATTAAAACGCTGCTCGAGTTTGTTACTGACGCAGTACGAAACTTTTGTTAGGTCATCAAGTGAATTGATAATTCCTTCGGCGTAACACCAGCCCACCGCCAATTCAAAATCATGACCGCAAGTTCGCATCGTCGTATTGACAGTTTGGCGCAAACCATTTGTTTCAAGCCGAATCTCGAGTGGCTCTTCTTGCACCACCGCGTCAGAATGAGATTTTCGGGAGTCGCCATCAAAACAAAGAATTTGGGTTTTTTTCGCTCCCTGCATTGGAATAGAATACAATTCATGCGATTAGAACTACAGGCGGGAGCAGCGTGTTTTAACCAAGGCGAGTATTGGGAGGCACATGAAGTCTGGGAAATCCCTTGGAATGCGGCTAAAGCTCGTGGGAATTTGGAAACTGCTAGTTACATCCAAGGGCTGATTTTACTGGCTGCCGCGATTCATAAGCGCCGCCACTATAATAATTTAATTGGTGGGCAACGCAATTACGCTAAAGCCCTGCACCGACTCGAGGGCAACGACCAAAGTGCCTTGGATGGTTTTAAGCTCGAGACCTTTAAGCAAGAAGTCTGGGCAGCGCTCGAGAATGAGCATTTAAGTCCGCAATTACCCAATAGCCTCGAGTAAATTTTCTAAAGAATGCAGGTGCAAATCAGCTTTTTTAACCTCTTGACGCTGGGCATGAATCACGCCCCAAGGTCCTCGCTGTAGAAATACCGCTTTCATGCCGATTGCCTTGGCGGGCAGCACATCGTTGTCTAATCTATCGCCGACATAAGCAATTTCCTGCGGCTCGAGCTTGGTAATTTGAACGATGCGCTTAAAAAATTCTGGGTTTGGCTTTTCTACGCCCCAAGTGGCACTTGAAGCAAGGTAGGTAATCGGTAACTCGAGAACACGCAGAATTGTTTCGGTTTTTTCGGGTTGATTGCCTGAAATTCCAACTTCAATCCCAGCAGCTTGTAGTTGGGATAAGCACAAAATGGCATCTGGGTAAAAATCCGAGGCTTGTATTTCCCAAGGGGCAATACCTTTTTTTTCGCGTTTGAGAACTGCGTCTTGGTACGTTGTCCCTAGCACTTCAAAGACTTTGCGGTGATGCCAATTGTTGCTAATCACCATGCCGAGCGCCGCGAAGAACGTCAGTCTCGAGATGTCCAATACATCTGCCCAGTGTCCCCATTGTTCGGTTTCGCAAATTAGGGTTTCGCCAACATCAAAAAAAACAGCTTTGATCATGGGTTCATTTTATAACTCTCAGTCAGGCTTTTTAAGCGCGTGGCAAGACTCGAGAGTTCTTCGGCAGCACTTTTACTACTGCTTGATGTCTCTAAGGTTTTCTCGGCGTTGCTGCGTAAACTCTGCATCGCACTGGATATTTGCTGCATTCCAACACTGTGCTGCTGAACCGAAGCACTGATTAAAAATGCGTTCTGGGCGGCGTTTTCTATTGCGTTACTGAGTTGTGTAATCACCTCAGTAACCCTGCTGATACTGTCCACACCAGCGTCGGCTACCTTGATGCCCTGTTCGGTGGTCATGACGGCGTTGTTGGTGGCGCGTTGAATCTCAGAGAGTAAATCCCTGACTTGAAGCGTGGCGGTTTTGGATTGCTCAGATAAAGTGCGAATCTCGAGGGCAACCACACTAAAGCCCTTGCCATGTTCGCCCGCCCGAGCCGCTTCGATGGCGGCGTTTAATGCCAGTAAATTGCTCTGGTCGGCAAGTTTAGCAACCGTGGCAATAATTTCGCCAATGGCTTGGGTTTGCTCGGATAGCGCCAGAATATTTTCGGCAATATCTCCGACGCGGTATTTAATGTCTGCCATGCTTTGATTGGCTGCTGTTGTGGCATCCACACCAAGTTCGACCACTCGAGCAATCCCTTGGGCGGCTTCACGGGTTTGAATCGCATACTCGAGGGCTTGTTCGGTGGTGGTGTAAACTTCGTCTACCGTGGCACTGGTTTGGGCGATGGCAGCAAATTGTTGTTGGACACTGCCTGCTTGGGCTTGGCTGCTGCTCAGCATTTGGTTTGAAGCCGATGAAAGTGAGATTGTACCTTGTTGCAACGTTTGTAAGAGTTCGCGTACATTTTGGTTCATTTCGGCGAAGGCTTGTCCGAGCTTATCTTTTTCTGATGCCATAACAATGTTTTGGGTCAGGTCACGTTCAGTGATGGCTTGGGCTGCCATCGCAAGATTTTGTTGATAATCAATCATTTTGGCAAAAGCATGGGCAAAACGTCCGAGTTCATCTTTTGGATATGTTCCAAGTTGTTGCTCGAGATTCCCTTTTGATAATTCCTGAGCGTTTTTACCAAGTTGTTTTAAGCCTTTGGTCACATAACGCACCGAGAAAAATAGGGCAACCACAATCACCAGCAGCAACACCAAAATAATTGGCAAGAGTTTTACGATGGCGTAATTACGATCATTGTATAAATCCACTATCGGAACACTCGAGACCACCAACCAGCCCAATTTGCCACTGATGCCAGCGCTTTTATAATAGGCTTCGATGCCTTGCCCAGAAGCCGTGGCGTAATCGCGTCCAAGAAAATAGCCTTCGGATTCAGGGCTTTTTAATCCTTGGTAGTCGCTCAGTTTGGTTTTAAGGATTTGGGTTTCATCTGGATGCTCGAGAACCAGACCAGTTTTATTGAGGATCACAAAATCCACCACCGTATCTTCGTTGGCGGCGCGTTCGGCAATCGCAAGCACCTGATTCTGAATTTGAGTCCACTTAAAACGGTTGCTCCAAACCCCAATCACCTCGCCGTTTGCATTGCGAATCGGCGCAGAAAAACCCATGCTCAGGGCTTTGCTCGGGTCGAGTTGGGCAACCAGTGCATCGCGCTGCGGTTCTATTAAATCTATTTCACCTTCGGGTTTTTCTAAAGCACGCAAAAACCAAGATTCTTTTGCCATATTCTGCCCAAACAGGCTTTGCACCTCGAGTTCTTCGCCGCTTTCGTCTTGTCCTGCGGCGGCAATGATTTTACCTTTGGTGTTGACCACCAACATTAAGCTGTAATTGGGTGCATAACTGCTTAGTAAGGACGGCAACCAATCTTTTAAGGCTTGGCTTTGCATATTCTGAGCCAAAGGCGAAGCTGCCAAAGCCAGCACATCGGCACTGCGGGCAGCTAAATTATGGTCTATGCGTTCTGCCAAATGAAACGATAAGCCCTCCTGCCACAAACCATACGTTTCTTCGTTTTCGCGGTTGTAATTCAAAAAATAAAGCGTTAAAGCAATCAGTAGAACAGGCAGCAATGAAGCAACAGTCAGTAAAATAATTTTTAGAACCAACCCCTGATTGGCAAACCAACGAATCAGCGAAACTTTGTGCATGGCATCAGTCTACCGCTTTTGTGGTTGAGGCTACACCGACATCTGTGGTTGAGGCTACACCGACATCCGTGGTTGACACCATCCTAAATCCAGCCTTAGACTACCGCATTGTCAGGGATTCATAAAATAATCTCGAGCAGAAAGAAGGTGATATGAAAACCGAGCCGAGCAACACCGCCGACCCAGAGCCGTTAAGTTGTTACGGGGTTCATAT
>JAYWHB010000675.1:0-18501 GCA_043777915.1 Deinococcales bacterium | reverse complement strand
TCAGCGCTTTGACTCGAGAAGCCCGACCATAGCGCCCAAGCAAGAACAAACTTGGAATCAGTGTGGCTTCAAAAAACACATAGAATAAAATTAAGTCTCTGGCAGCGTAAATACCCAAAATACCAGTCTGCATGGCGAGAGCAAGCGGATAGAAGGCTGATAACTTGCCATCGTCTCGAGAAGAAAGATAATACAGCCCAAGCGGAACCATCAGGGCAGTCACAAGCGACAGCAGCAACGACACACCATCGGTGCTGACCGCGAATTTCACACCCAGCCCTGGCAACCAGTCTGTGACGGTACTGAACTCTTCGAGTTTTGTGCCACCCAGCCAGATGTAAATACCCACCGCCAAATGAACCAAGCCAGTCAGCACTGCAAAACGCCCTCGAGCCGCCTTTGGGACGAGTAGTGAGAGCAATGCAGCCAGAAGCGGCAAGAAAATAAATGCGATTAAAACCCAATTCATGCCAATCCCCCGACCAAACAACTCGCTAATGCTTTTGGCTTTTGCACATCAGGGCAGACACGGGGGTCTGCCCCTACGGGAACATGGCAAATCATGCGAACCCCCGCAGGATTAAAAAGCCAATCAAACCGACTGTGCCGATGAGAATTGCAACCGCGTAACCTCGAGCAAAACCAGCTTGCCAAATACTTAGGCTCGCGCCAGCTTCCCCGACTTGTTCACCCAGAAAGTGCGCCCCGCCTTGAACCCCGCTTTTATCCACAATCCCTAAGAATTGCGCCGCCACTCGAGACGGATTGCCAAGCACAAAATCGTAGACTTTATCGAGGAATAAAGCGTTTCTCGAGGCATTGCCAAAGCTGTTTGGAACTTCTGCCATAACAGCCGCTCCGTCGCGCTTAAAGAAGTAATTGGCAATCAAATACCCAACAAGTACAGCCAGCACACTAAAAATCAGTGGGACAAATTCGACAATCCCCTCGAGTTTGGTCATGCCCTTAGCATTGTGGGCGACTTTCTCGAGATACGGTTCGATTAAATTGACATTCTTGCCCAAGAAATGCGGTAAGCCAATAAAACCACCAATCACACTTAAGACCGCCAGAACCATAAGCGGTAATGTCATAACTGCCCCAGATTCGTGTGGATGGGCGTGACCTCGGTACTCGCCTACAAAAACCAATACATACCAACGCCACATGTAGGCGGCGGTCATGGTTGCGACAATTACCATTACGGCAAAAAGCAGAACATTACCGGCTTCTCCACCGACAAACGGTGACATTAAGGTACTCTCGAGAATCGCGTCTTTACTAAAGAACCCAGCCAGAAGCGGCACACCCATAATGGCTAAAGTGCCGATAAAAGACACAAGGTGCGTGGTTGGTAAGACCCTGCGTAAACCGCCCATTTTACGAACGTCCTGTTCGCCCTCGAGTGCATGAATGACGCTACCCGAAGCCAAAAACAAAAGCGCCTTAAAAAATGCGTGGGTCATGACATGGAAAATCCCGACCCAGTACGCACCACAACCCACCGCCACAAACATAAACCCAAGTTGCGAAACGGTGCTGTACGCCAAAATCTTTTTAATATCGGTTTGGGCGATTGCCGCAACCGCACCATACGCGGCTGTGGCTGCACCAACCCATGCCACCCAGCCAGAAGCAACTGGAGCATGAGCAAAGAGTTCGGAATTACGCGCCACAAGGTAGACACCCGCCGTCACCATTGTTGCCGCATGAATCAAGGCAGAAACAGGAGTTGGACCCGCCATCGCATCAGGCAGCCACGTCGAAAGCGGCAATTGAGCGCTTTTACCCGCCGCGCCAAGCAGCAAAAACACACAGGCTAACTCGAGACCAGGCGCACCATACGCCACAGCATTCCTCGAGACTTCGCCAACCAGTGGCACATTGACCGAACCAAAAGATTCTTTGAGTTCATGCAGATTGAGCGTCCCAAATTCTTTGAACAACAAGAACATCCCCAGCATCAAAAACGCATCGCCGACTCGGTTGACGATAAAGGCTTTACGGGCAGCGTTCGAGTTATTAAAATCCTTGTACCAAAAACCGATTAAGAGGAAACTGGCAACGCCCACACCTTCCCAACCGATAAACAGCACAGGTAAGGAGTCCGCCAACACCAGAATTAACATAAACGCCACAAAGAAATTGAGGTAAGCAAAGAACCTCGAGAAACCCGTATCCCCGTGCATATAGCCAATTGCAAAGACATGAATCAAAAAGCCAACACCCGTAATAATCAGGGTCATCAGGCTCGAGAGTTGGTCGAGTGCAAAACCCATGTACAAGGATTTACCCTCGCCACCAATAAATGGCAGGAATTCCCAGAGTTTAACGTGCCACTGCTTACCTTCCTCGAGAGTAGAAGTGCCGAAAAACCCAAGCACCGCCATAACAAACGAGACCAAAATCATGCCACTCGCCACATACCCCGAAGTTGGTTCGGACAGACGCTTACCAAAAGCAATTAGAAGCAACCAACCAACAAGCGGGGGCGCAATCATTAAGTAAAAGATATTCTCCACAATTTATCCCTTCAAACCAGATAATTCATCCACATTGGTAGACACACGCTTGCGAAAAATTGCCACGATAATCGCTAAGCCAATCGCCACTTCAGCCGCCGCAAGGGTCAGGATGATAAACACGGCTGTCTGCGCCTCGAGATTCCCCCAAGCTCGAGCAAACGCCACCAGTACCAGATTGGCAGAATTCAGCATCAGTTCGACGCACAAGAACATTTGAATCACGCTGCGGCGCATCAGAAAACCAACCGCGCCTATCGAAAAAAGAATACCTGCAAGGGCAATATAATACGGGGTTTCAACCATGATGTCCTCTCAGTTGGGCGAGGCGTGCCTCGCCCCTACGGTGGTTTTGGGTCATGCGACGACCTCCTCGGGTGTGTGGGTGGCGCGTTCCTCGAGGGTTTCCCTAACTTGTTTGCCTTCGGGTTCGCGTTTGACCAAAGCCACCGCACCAACCACAGCGATAATCAGCAGCAACGACACCGCTTCAAATGGCAACAAGAACTTGGTGAACAGCGTTTCACCTACAGGACCCGGTGTACCACCCTGCAAGGCTTTGGCTGCCGTCTCGAGGGCTTTGGGGGCTTTGAACAAAAAGGCAGTGTAGGCAAGCGCCCCTGCGAGGACAATCCCACCAGCAATGGCTACAGGTGCAAGCCACGGCAGTGGGTCTTCGTGCTGGTCTGGATACTGGGCATTTAGGAGCATAATCACAAACAAGAACAGCACCATGATTGCCCCAGCGTAGACAATCACTTGGACACTGGCTAAAAACTGCGCCTCGAGCGTCACAAAAATACACGCCAAGGCTAGAAGTGTCCCGACCAAAGAAAGCGCACTATAAAGCGCGTTCTTCCATAAAATCGTGCCAAGCGCCCCAGCAACGGCGAGTAAAGACAGCAAAACAAAGACAATCATCGTTTCACTATACCCTTGGCAATTGGTGCATCGTTAATTCGGCTTGGAGATGACCGACCCGTATCATCGCCAGCATCTCGAGATACAACTCCTATACCCACACCAGAAGCTGGCAGACTCGAGACTCGCTTATTGGGGTTCTTTAGCGCCTCGAGTGCTTCGGCAACTTCGGCTCGAGGGGTGATGTTGTAGCCAAGTTTGACAGGTTTATTTTTATGTTCGGCTTCACGGCGTTGGGGTTTTGTGCCGACCACACCGACCATCATGTCTTCCTTGCCATAGACAAAATCTCGAGACTTATAATCTGCCAGTTCAAAATCTGTACCAAGGATGATTGCACCCGTCGGACAGGCTTCTTCGCACATGCCACAAAAAATACAGCGCAGCATATTGATTTCGTAAACCGAAGCGTACCTCTCCCCTGCCGATACAGTCTGGCTCGAGGTATTCTCGGCGGCTTCGACATAAATGGCATACGCAGGACACGCCGCCGCACAAAGCGAACAGCCAATACACTTTTCTAAACCATTGGCGTGCTTGGTCAGGATATGCCGACCACGAAAACGCGGTTGCAAACGAATTGGGCTTTCCGGATAAGAAACGGTTAGCGGCTTTTGGAACAATTTGCCAAGGGTTGTACCCATCCCTTTGGCGATCTCGAGAACACCCATTTTAAGAACCTCCAAGAACTAATATAATTAACAAATCTTCTGAAACGACTCTAGCATTAACGCATATTTTCCACTGACGACTTAAGACTAGCCCTTTCTGAAAGAGGCGCACCACAAAAATAAGTGTCTGATGACTGAGAATCTTGATAATCAATAAGAGTTAAAGACCAACTATAGTCATCTAAATTGGCATATTTTGGTAAAACTTCAAAAGAAATCTCATCAATAGATTTGGCAGACACGTACAAACGTACATTTTGACCCGTAGAAACCTTCTTACCTTTGATTTTTCCGTGTATATCAATTCTTAGCTCTTTAATAAAGCAATCGCTTTCGTTAATTATGCGTCCTTCAAAAGAGCTAGTTTTGGTAAAATTATTCATTATTACCGCACCATTACCAGTAATCATATCTCGTACACGATTTAAATAGCGTTGCTTAATCTCACCATTTCGTCGAATTCTTTCTCGTTGTAACTCGGCAGTTCGGATTAACTCCATCTTTATCTGATTTTCTTTATTAGCTAGTTGAATTTGAGGAATTGGAAAAACCAGAAACGCAAAGGCAAAAACACCTAGAAGTATTGCAAAGGCTGCCGAATAAATTAAAAATCGAATTGAGCTATCCACAAAACCTCACAATTTCCACCAAGTAAATCATTTCCGATGCTAAGAACTCTCTCTATCACTTTCTATCTAAACTCGAGCGTAGGCTAAAAGCTCAGGCACATTGTAAAAAATGCCCTCCTACAAGGGCGACCACAAGGGTCACCCCTACGGTTGGACACGAATTTTCGCAATTTACCTGTAGGGGAGGGGCTTGTCCCCTCCCTGCATAAGCCATTGTTGTGACCAATCAATTTCATGGGCGTAATTCCTCGAGTCCTTCGGCTGTGGGTTGCTCTGGCAAGGGCAAGTTTGTACGCAAATCCATGAATAGCACCCGCTTGTCCGATGGATGCTCAGGCTCGAGTGCAAAAGGTCGTGAATATAAATCAAATGTCTTACCCGCCCAGCGTTTAGCAGCCTCTTTGCTGAGTCGAATCAAATGCTCCTGCTCAAGTGCATTTTGCAACTCTTCAATTTCAGTAACAGATAATTCTTTCATGCCTTCAATCATTTCTTTAACGCTCATCAACTCACCTCCAAACTATTCTAATCCCCAGCATTGGCTCGAGCAGGCGCGGGTCGCACAGGGTTTCTCGAGGTCACAACAAAAATGATAATCAATGCCAAAAGGCTAATCCCGCCCAAAATCCACGGGGTATCTTTGGGAAAGTAGCCTCTAAATCCTGCTGCCACAAGCGTGTTACCAAGCGCCACGGGGAATAAGAACTTCCAACCAAATTGCATCAGCTTGTCGTAACGCATACGCGGCAGGGTTGCCCGCACCCAAATGAAAATAAAGAGAAACACACCAATTTTGGCGTACAACCAAATAAACGGGATGTTGCCGATGTTGATTCCAGCTATCTCGAGATTAGGTCCTTTGTAACCACCAAAAAACAAGGTTGCCATCACTGCCGAAGCCGTAATCATGGCGACATACTCCGCCATTTGAAACAATGCCCATTTGATGCTCGAGTATTCGGTTAGAAACCCTGCTACCAGTTCTTGTTCGGCTTCTGGAAGGTCAAACGGTGAGCGGTTGGTTTCGGCAAAGGCGGAAACAAAAAAAGTCATGAAAGCCACACACTGAAACAGAATTAACCAGCCATTTTCGGTTTGCCATTTGATAATCTCGAGCAAGTTCATGCTGCCCACCAGAATCAGCAAGCCCAAGACACTAAGCCCCATGCCGAGTTCGTAACTTATCACCTGAGCGCTGGCACGAAGCCCACCCAAAAGCGGGTATTTACTGCCCGAAGCCCAACCACCCAGAAAAATGCCGTAGACACCCATGCTGGTTGTACCAAGAATAAACAGCAAGCCAATATCGAGGTTAAAAACCCAAGGGTCAGTGCCAAATAAACTACCAGCAGGACCGGCTGGAATTGCTCCAAAAGCGGTTAAGGACATGGTGATGGCGATAAGTGGCGCAATCCAGTACACAAATTTATCAGCTAGGGTAATGTTGACATCCTCTTTGAAGATGCTTTTGATGGCATCGGCAAGTGGTTGAGCCAAGCCAAGTGGACCAACCCGATTGGGACCGTGACGCATTTGGAAACGCCCAAGCAAACGGCGTTCGATTAGGGTCATGTAGGCGAAAGTGGTGAGTAGCCCAAGGGCTACACCAACGGCTTTAAGTAGAACAATAAGTATCTCGAGAATCATATTTTACCTCTGAATTAGGTCACTTAGTGCTGAATACTGTTGGGCTGTAAACTTATGAGACTCTACAACTCCTGCTCTATCTATTCTTATTGAGAAAGCAACAACGTTTTCCAACTCCTTTACATTTGCACCTGTCTTTTCAATAGCTGTTTTGTCAAATGAAAAAGAATGAACTTCGTTAGTTGTATTTACAGCCACAGGCAGGAGAGTTGCTATAGGTGTACCCTCTTTTGATTCAAGCACCAAAGAAACCTTGATTTTGCTTACTTCAATCGCAAGACTTCGGACTTGTAAAGCGTAACCAAAGTCAACAGCTTGGGGCTTAGGGCTTGATGTAAATGTAAAAAACGCACAAAGGCTGTAAAGATACCCGAGAGTTGATCGAAAACTTAAATCACCTTGAGGGCTAGAAATCATAATTTTGCCCGCATCTTTTTTGGCATTACGCCCAGCTTGATAACCTGTTTCACAAGCAATATCTCGGTCATTTTGAGATGAATAAAAGATTTCACTTGCCCAACTCAATCTAACACTGGTACTCAAATTTATTATGGGCGCACAACCTACAACCAATCCCAAGAATACGAAAATGATTACTTTTTTTAGCATAAATAACCCCTCTTTACCGCTCATAAATAAAACTTCGATGTCCAACTTTATACAATTTCACCATTCGATTTGCTTCATCCACTGTAAACACAATTCGGTAATCTCCAACTCGTGTACGAAATTCTTCTAAGCCTGTCATTTGAATCACGCCTTGTTTCTTTGGATTCTCGAGCAACAAGTTAATTTCGTTTAACAGCCGTTGTTGCATCGTCTTATCTAGTGAAGCAAATTGTTTACGGAAGTCTTGGGTGATGTCGAGTTCAAATCTCATGAATCAAGTCCAAATTCTTGCCTGAGTTGTTCAATCGTGACACGCTCAGTCTCGAGTTCACGCAAGGCTGGTAATTCCAGTGCATCCTTTGCGTCAAGAAGCCTATCAATCAGTTCTTCATATTCCTCGAGTGGTAAGACAATATGGGTTTTATGCCCGTGAGTATTGGTTAAGTATTGATGTTCGTTTTGAATTTGCATCATTTTATATCGCCTCCAAACCTAATCTTACAAGGATAGTTATTAATCTCCTCGAGTTGCGCTGGATTTGACTTTTGAACATCTTCAATCACTTTTTGCAATGTAGTCATTTCAATCATCCCCTCCTGCCATAACCGCTATTTTGACACTCGAGAGCGCCCCAGACAAATCTGAATTCAAAGCGGGCAGCGTTGGCGCGGACACCGCATCATCTATCCGAACCGTCACGACTCGAGGTTGTCCGTTCACTTCTAGCTCGAGATTAAAGCCATCTCGTACACCTATTTTCTGTGCGTCGCTCGAGTTGACGGTCAAGTAATCTGCTCCGACACTTTCACGGATGCGCTGGCTCGAGAGCATATTTTCAGACCACATACGCGGCACAAGCAGCACCGTTTCGCCTGTGGTAGCGCGAACAATTGGCGCGGAACGGCTCGAGATGGTTTTGCTTGGGAATGCACCTTCACTTGAAATCTTGTCCATCTCGAGACCAAATTTATCTTGCAGCACACGTTGGGCGCTGCGAGTCCCGCGAATCTCGAGTCTGGCATTCATAGCATCGGACAAGACTTGCAACGCACCAATCATATCCACGCCTTGCCCACCGTCCACGGCAGCCCCAGCCAATGGCAACAAGCGCCCCTCGAGATTCATGGTTGTGCCGCGTTTCTCGTAAGCGGTTAAGGCTGGCAGCACCACATCCGCCTCGAGTGCCGCGCCTGTCAGGGTGTGGGTGTGAACCACCAGTAGCTCGAGCGATTTTGGACGCTTGGTCATGGCACTACCCGAGACAAATAAGCCCTTTAAGCCTTCCCACTGCCCAAAAATCCGACCATTCTTGGCTGGTACAAGTTCTAAGGTTTCGAGTCCAGCGCCGTTTGCACCTGCTGGAATTGGCACGATTTTCCCGCCAAGTTTCTTAGCGGCTGCCAGCACTTTTTCGGCATCTGAGGCAAGCGCAAAACTACCCAGTACAATCACAGGATTTTTAGCGGATACAAGGAGTTTTCCAGCAGCGTTGGCTTGAGCATTGCTCGAGTCGTTACCCGATTTGGCTTGGTTGATTTGAGCCAGTAACTCGAGTTCGCCACCAACACCGTACAAGCTCGAGATTCCCGCGTGGCTCATTTGCTGCACTGGAATTGGGGCAAAGACCGCCAGTTTGCCGCGTTTTCTGTCCATGCGTTCTTTGAGGCGCAAATCTGCCAAAGGCGCACCATGATTAAATTGCGTGTCCGAAGTCAGCACACCCTTCAAGCTCTCCTCTATTCGCAAGTACGCCGTGCCAGATTCCTCGTATAAATCTGCACCAATCACAATAATCGCATCGGCTTTGGCGAGGTCAGTAAAGGTAGCTCGAGCCACACCACCCAGAGCGCTGTTATAACGCGGGAAGTGGTCTACGTTGATTGTGGCAATGGTCTTGGCGAAGGATTCGAGCGCCACGCCCTCCTCGAGTGTGATGTCGGCACTGGTGTACAAACCCAATTTGCTCGGCTCGAGATTGGCTTGTCTAATCACTTCAACCGCTTCATCAAAGGTGGCTGGCTCGAGCTTACCGTTCTTGCGAATCATCGGTGTGCGAACTCGAGCATCGGCATCCACCCATTCATGCCCGAAACGCTGCGCGTCAGAAATCCAAATTTCATTGACTTCTTTGTTGTGGGCTGCGCGGATGCGTTCGATACGCCCAGTGCGAGCATCCACCCAGATGCTCGAGCCATCGGCGTTGCTCATATCGGTGGTTTGGGTACGGTCATATTCCCAATTGCGCCCACGGAATCTCGAGACGTTATCGAGTAACGCTCCGACAGGGCAGAGGTCGTTGATGTTGCCGCTAAAATTACCAAGTTTCGCGCCCGCCAAGTCTTCGGATTGGTAGGAATCTATGAAGGTATGTCCGCCGCGTTCGATGAAATCCAGCACTTCTTCGCCAGGAATCTCTTCAAAGTAACGCACACAGCGTTTGCAGTGAATGCAGCGTTCCTTGTCCAGCACAATAAAATCAGACAGCGCATGGTGCTTATCGGCATGACGGCGGGTAAATTCAAAACGCGCCTCGCCATAGCCATATTCGTAGGCTCGGTCTTGGAGTTCACACGCGCCACCCTTATCGCACGTGGGGCAATCAAGCGGATGGTTAATCAGCGTGAATTCCATCATGCCAGCTTGGGCTTTGACAGCCGCCTCGGTGGTGGTTTTTATCACCATGCCTTCGGAAATAGCCAGCGTACAACTTGCGACTGTACCCGGAAAGAAAAACAGTTTAGGTACACCGTCCTCGAGAATCCAAGAACCATCAGGATTTTTACGCGGTGAACCCGCCTCGACAAGGCACATTCGACACGCACCAATCGGCGAGAGATACTCGTTAGAGCAGAAATAAGGCACATCGAAACCCGCATGGAAAACCGCATCCAGCGCAGATGAACCATTGGCGACTTCGATTTCACGATCATTCACAATTACTTTTGGCATGGATACTCCAATTAGAACTCGAGGAAATAATTTTTATCAACTTGAACCACTTCAATCATTTTTTGTTCTGTTTTTATGCCAATTTGATGTTCTTTCAGCATCTCCACTAATTCATCACCATCTATTAAATCAAGTGGTGTAGCTCCATCTCTTAAAGCCTCGAGTTTTGCATCTCGAGAAAAAGTGCCTGTTGTTATGATAATACCTTTGTCAGCACGTCCAACCATTGCGCCTCTAAAGTCACGAACAACAGGTGAACCAACTGAATCTTTATAGCGTTTACACTGAAAAAAAACATGAAATGATAAAATGCCGAGTTTCAAAATTCCTTTTCCATCAATTCCACCATCACCGGTACGTCCTGTCACTTCTACTTGAAAAAAACCTGAGCGGCGTAATAGATACTGGCAAAGGCGTTCAAAAGCTTCGGGCGGCATGATTTTTAGTGCCTCGAGTGCCTGTAATTCCCAAGAGATTTGGGCAATGTCATCTTCAGGGTCAATTTCAACATCTTCCGAGGAAGACTCGAGACTTCGCAATTTTCGTTTCTCTAACGATATTTTCCTAGCAAAATGTCTAACTACTTTTGAATCAATTATTTTTGTTTTTTTACCCTGTTCAGTCAATGACCATACTTTTCTTGTTAAATTTTCTAGTAGTCCGTAAATTTTGAGATAGCTGCGTGTCCAACCTAAATTATAACTAAATTTTGAAACACTTAGATTGCGCATACTCGACAAATCAACCGCAGATAATTGCAGAACTTCCGAAACTTTATTTTCAAGTTCTTCCAGTGATGCTGAACCACCTAAAGCATGAATAACGCCTAGTACCGCATTAAACATTTCATGATATTTAGGTACAGCCATTTACTTCACCTCCCTCGAGTAACCCATCTGTGTCTTCCCTTTTGGCTTTCTGCTCGAGCTTTGGCTTCATGCGGCTCATATCCACCACTTTAACTGCACATCTGGAAACTCGAGCATGGTTGCTTTGCTTCCCTTATCAATGGTTTGCTTACTACGGTACTCTATCCCTTCCGGCTCACGGTAAATCTCGAGCTTTTCGGCTTTTGCATCAATCACCCAGTATTCTTTAATTCCAGCTTGGGCGTAACGCTGTAACTTAATACCTTTGTCTGTATCTAAGGTAGAGTCTGATATTTCAATGACCAATGCTGCCTCGGTTGGGTCTGGTACATGACCTGAGTAACGCTCGAGCGGTATGATTGTGAAATCTGGCAGAGGTTTGGTGTTACTAATCTCGAGTTTAATTGGTGTTTGTTGACTGACTCTAGCCACGCCACGCAAAGCCATAAAAAGTTCGTCATGAAGTTCAAGTAACCATTTGTAATGCAAATCGTTCATTGGGGCAACCTCGAGTATAAGTCCGTCTATCAATTCGACACGTCGGTCAGCAAATACACCTTCTTCGTTTAAGCGATCAAAGGCAGCGATACTAAACTTAAAAAAAGATGGTTCTAGTATCGGATGGGATTCAAGTATTCGTGTCATATTCACCTCTTTGCCTTTTGGCTTTCTGCTCGAGCTTGGGCTTCATGCTTCACCTTCCAATTCTGCTTTTTTCTCGAGTCGTTTCATTGTCCAAGATATATCTCTCAAACGAGAAGGGTGAAAAAATATGCCATCTTCTTCAACACTAAAAAGTGGGTCAATATCTGAATTCTCTATTGTCCAGTCTCCACTGCGTAACCGCATCACATGATCGTTGCTGAATGCTTCCTCGAGTTTTGGTATTTGCCTTGTCAATTCATTTCCCAAAAATTGTACCAATTGCAATTTCTCCGTAATCTTTAGTTGCCGAATTTCATTTTGAATTTCCTCGAGTGATAAGTGCATGACTCGAGCATAAGGCACTCGGCAAGGATGAACGGCACTTGCAAAAAGTAGGGTTAAAACAGGGGTTTGCATGGCTTGGTTCATGTCCACCATTCCAAATTCACATCTGGAAACTCGAGTGGCACAATGCTTTGCCCTTTAGATAACGTAAATTTTGTTTTGTACGTTTCTCCTTCTGGATCGCGGTACACTTCGAGTTGCCCTGCTTGCACATTCAAAATCCAATATTCGAGGACACCATTTCTGGCATATAACTTTTGTTTGAATGTTCGGTCATCGGTTAGGGTGGAATCAGATACTTCTATGGCAATACTGATTTCATCCGAACGAACAACCCGAGGTTCGTATCGTCCAAGTGGTGTGATGGTGAAATCTGGCACTGGCATATTGAAATCTTCGGTTAAACGCATGGTTTGTTGTGGTATCACTCGGGCTTTTTTGAAAAACGCCATCACCAGTTTTTCGTTCATTGAGCCTGTCCAAGTGCTGTGTCCGTCACCATCTGCGTTCATGTCTATGATCTCCCCGTCAAGTAATTCAACTTTGCGCCCAAAAAACAGATTTTGTTTACTCAAATGCTCAAAATCTCGAACCGTAAACCGATAACGCCGCTCGAGAAGCGTTAATGGCATTGTTGGTATTTGGTTGGCAAGTTGCGTCATGGATTCACCTCCCTGTTTATTCGTCTTTCCAACGATTGCCGTAGCCTGTGTACATGGGTTTGCCGTGCTGGGCAATGTATTCAAATTCATCTCGGAAAAGTTTCATGGCGCTCTGCACTGGCATGATGCACGAATCGGCTAACAAGCAAAACGATTTACCTTTAATGTTGCCAAATAAATCCTCGAGAATTTTTACGTCGTTTGGGTCGCCTTTGCCGCTCACCAGTTTTTGGAATAAGCGGTTCATCCAAGTGCCAATTCCTTCACGGCATGGGGTGCATTTTCCGCAAGATTCATGACCATAAAAACGAACATAGTTGTACATCATATTGACAATATCGGCGTTTTGTGGAATCAAAATAATCCCACCTGTACCAAGAAAAGTTCCTTTAGAAGCACAGTTTTCGTAATCGGCTGGCATATCCAGAATCTCATCGGTGAACGGCAGCATTGGGGTACTCGAGCCACCGGGGTTAAAGGCTTTGATGGCTTCGGTTGGTCCACCGCCCCATGTGTAAATAATTTCGCGGTAAGTCGTGCCGAGTGGCAATTCGTAAACTCCGGGGCGTTTGACGGGTCCTGAAATATGAAACAAGAAATTGCCTTTGCTTTTTTCTGTTCCCATGCTCGAGAACCAATCCGCACCATGACGCATAATCAAGGCGCTCGAGGCAATACTGACCACATTATTCACGGTACTGGGCATTCCAAAAATTCCTGCTTGGGCTGGAAAAGGTGGTTTCAAACGTGGATTGGCACGTAAACCCTCGAGTGAGTTCATCAGTGCGGTTTCTTCGCCGCAAATGTATGCCCCAGCCCCGCGATGCACATAGACTTCCATGCTTTTACCAAAACCAAGCGCATTTTCGCCCAGAAGCCCTGCGGCTCGAGCTTCGGCAATGGCAGCGTTTAGGCGATTTGCACCAAGAATGTACTCACCACGAATGTAAATATATCCAACATTGGCGCGAATGGCGTGCATTCCAATCAGCATTCCCTCGAGTAACTGGTGTGGGTCAGCTTCCATCAGGTAACGGTCTTTGTACGTGCCGGGTTCGGATTCATCGGCGTTGCAAACCAAGTAATGTGGTTTACCGTCTTCTTTGGGCATAAAAGACCACTTTAAGCCCGTTGGAAAACCAGCGCCGCCACGTCCGCGCAGACCGGATTTTTTGACTTCATCTTGCACCGATTCTGGTGTGCCAGCTAAGGCTCTTTTAGCGCCTTCATAAGCCCCATGACGCAGGGCATACTCGAGCGTCCACGAATTATTTTGTCCAACGTGTTCGTATAATCTTGGTTTGAAACGCGGGTCTAGCCCACTGGTAATACTTTTTGGTTTCTCGAGGACAGGTGCTTCGGCAACTAAAGTCATAAACTTGCTCCTTCGGCGGTGATTTGGCTCACCACATCACCGTTTCTTTGAATAAACACTGGGGCTTTAATGTCCGATTGGGGCATACTGCCGTCACCTCGAGCCTTGAAATCGGCAAGCAGGGCATTCAAGCGTTTTTTGGTCAGGCATTCGTAATAACCGCTATCCGAGACTTGCATCAGGGGCGCAGTGCCGCATGAGCCTAGGCATTCGACTTTTTGGACGCTGAATAAGCCATCTGAAGTAACGTCGCCCACACCAATGTCAAGGGTTTCGCACAAGTAATCCCACATCTGGTCAGAGCCTTGCAGCGCACACGATAAGGTCATGCAGACTTGAAGGTGATACTTTCCTGTTGGGCTGCTCGAGTAGGTGCTGTAGAAACTCATCACCGATTTGACTTCGGTAGCAGTGCTGCCAATAATTTTGGCGATTTCAGCGCAAGCTGCATCCGAGACATAGCCTTCGGCGTTCTGCACCTCGCGCAAAAGTGGCATAACTGCACTGCGCTTGCGGTTGGCTGGGTAACGAGAAAGAATATCAGCGACGAGTGGTTGTTTGTTGGCAAAGAAACTCACGGTTGAACCTCCGAGGGAAGGGAAAGCATAAAGATATATTTTGCGTAAAGAATTGCAATAAGCGAATAAGTAACCGCAAAAAACAAGACATCACCATTCAATCCCCTATCAATTGAATTGGTTACGGTGAAAACCAACATTGAGACCACAGAAAAACCAAAAAGATTTATAAAAATCTTTGGGTGTCTAGTCTTTCGGTAAATGGCTAAATATGCCCAAGCATTCAAAGCACCTAAATTTGTAAAAGCAAAAATAGTGATTAAAAAATCATTTAATCCTGTACGACTAAGTATTCCAAATACACCAATAAACCCCGCATAGATACTCTGACTAAAAAGAATATAAAATGGGATAATTCCAATCAAAATCTCCGAAGTAACACACATTGTTGTATTCCAACCAAAAAGCGCTTTGAATTGTTCTCGAGAAGATAGCCTCATCTTCACCACCACTCAATCAAGACATCTGGAAATGCCAATGGTGCAACCGCAACACCATAGTCAAAGGATTGTTTTAAGCCGTAGCCTTCACCATCTGATTTTCGCTCACGGTAAACCTCAAGTTCGTTACGTTTGACATTGATGATCCAAACTTCCGGAATGCCGTACTCAGCGTACAAGAGTGTTTTGGTTTGACGATCATAACGTAATGTGCTGTCTGAAACTTCAATAGCCAGAAGTGTGTCTTTGGGTGTTACGTCGCGGTCAGCGTATTCATTTTCGTCATAAACCAGTAGTGCCACATCTGGCTCGAGGTAATCATCAAGAACTCGGTTTTGAATCACTGGGCATTGTGGTGAAACACTGGCTCTTATACCTAATGTTGTTATACAAGTTCTGGTTAATTTACGAATAAAAGCAGCGTGTGGTGGTTTGGTGATTGGCATGACAATGATTTCTCCACGTATCAATTCGACTCGTTGGTTTTCAAAGAATCCAAGTTCGGTCATTTGCATGAATTGCTCGAGCGTGAAGCGTGGTGGCATCACATCAGTTTGGGTTTCTCGAGTCAAGACTTGAGTCATGATTTCACCTCTTTTACCTATCTACGTCGCCCATCACGGGGTCAAGGCTGGCAATTACAGTAATCAAATCGGCGAATAATCCACCAATACCAATCACGGGAAGGGCTTGCAAATTCACAAAGCTCGGGGCGCGAAAATGAATTCGGTACGGCATACTGCCGCCGTCCGAAACGATATAACACCCCAGTTCACCTCGAGCCGATTCGGTTGGCACATATGCCTCGCCTTTGGGTGGATGGTAGCCTTCTGTCACCAACTTAAAGTGGTGAATCACGGCTTCCATGCTGGTCTCGAGTTCTTCGCGGGGTGGCAGGCTGATTTTGCGGTTTGGGTCTTGGATTGCACCGGGCTTTAATCTCGAGAGTGCTTGACGACAGATTTTTGCCGATTCTCGCATTTCTTGGACTCGCACCACAAAGCGGTCAAAACTATCGCCGTGTGTACCGAGTGGAATATCAAAGTCGTATTGTTCGTAACCCGAATACGGCGTGGTTTTGCGGTGGTCAAGCGGCACACCCGAAGCCCGAAGATTTGGTCCAGTGATGCCTAAATCCAGCGCTACAGCTTCGGACATGATGCCAGTGTTCTGGGTACGCTCGAGAAAAATCGGATTAGTTTTGAAGAGTTTTTCGTATTCGTCTACTTTGGCATCAAACGTATCAAGGAATTTCTTGACCATGCCCTCAAAGCCGTCTGGGGTGTCTTTGGCAACGCCGCCAACCCGAAAGTAGCCTTGGTGTAAGCGCTGTCCGCCCACAGCTTCAAAAATATCTAAAATCGCTTCACGTTCAACAAAAGTGTAGAAAAACGGGGTTAAAGCGCCTAAATCTAGTAAGCCCGTCCCTAAAAATACCAAGTGGCTCGAGATGCGGTTAAGTTCGACCAGCAGCACACGAATTTCTCGAGCGCGGTCTGGGACTTCTGCGCCCACAAGTTGCTCGACTGGCAGCGCGTAGGCTAACTCATAGCCAAAACCATGCAGATAATCCATACGCGGTGCAAAAGTAAAGTTTTGGGCGTAAGTACGATTCTCCATTGTTTTTTCAAAGCCCGTGTGCAAATAGCCAATGTGCGGTTCGACCCGCTTGACGTATTCGCCTTCCATGTCCACCACGACCCGCAGTACACCGTGGGTGCTTGGGTGTTGTGGTCCAACGTTGAGGCGCATAATTTCGGTGTGTAGCAAACCAGAGCCACCCGTTAGTTCCGAGCGTTCTTGGGGAATAATCACTTCGGCTCGAGTCTCGAGCTTTGGCATTGCAACTGGTTTTTCTTTGACTTTTGCCATAACTCATTTCTCCTTTGAAACTGGAATTGCGGTTGGCAGCTTCGGAATCAGGCTCGAGTCTATGCGTGACCCACCGCGCCAACCTGATAAACCAGTATCCTTACCACTTAAGCCAGCCCGAAAAGCCGAAGGGTCTAAGAAACGCCCTTCCCGAAAAAGCGTTGGTGTTTCGCCAAGCGGAAAGTCTTTACGAAGTGGATGCCCGTCTAAATCCTCTGGGGTGAGGATTTTACGCATGTCTGGATGGTCTTCAAATTCAATCCCCAGTAAGTCATAAACTTCGCGTTCGTGGTACTCGGCAGTGCGCCAAATATCGGTCACGGTTGGGATTTTAACCGCGTCTGGAACATAAACCTTGACCAGAATCCGCTCACCATTTTTAGCATTTAACAAGTTGTAAATGACAGCAAAGCGTTCGGGCATAAATTCGGTGTACTCGAGATAATCTACGCCCATCACATCAGCACAAAGACTAAACCCGACAGCTTTACATTCAAATAAAAAGGCTTTGAAGGTGTCTAGGGCTGCCACAACCGTTTTGATTTTTCCCTCGAGAACTGGGTATTCACGCAAGGCAGCTTTCTCGAGGGCGGTAACGAATGAACTCATGGGTGTCCTCCCAGTTGGGCGAGGCATACCTCGCCCCTACGGTTTACTGGCAACAGACGATGCATTTTGCCTTCGTTCTTTTGCCTTTTGCCTTTCGCCTTTCGCCTCACCTTGTCCATGCTTCCACCATTGGTAGGGGCGTACCAAAATCATCCATGGCTTCGCCGCGTACTTTCTTTTGCAGTTGCATCACGGCATAAATCAGTCCTTCGGGGCGGGGCGGGCATCCGGGGACAAAAATATCCACGGGGACAACACTATCTACATTCTGGACAATCGCGTAATTGTTGAACATACCGCCACTCGAGGCACATGCGCCCATGCTAATCACCCATTTGGGGTCAGGCATTTGGTCATACACACGGCGCATCACGGGTGCCATTTTTTTAGACAAACGCCCAGCCACAATTAAAACATCGGACTGACGCGGCGAAGCCCGAAAAACCTCCGAGCCAAACCGAGCAAGGTCGTTGCGGGCATCGGTGGATGCCATCATTTCAATGGCGCAGCAAGCCAAGCCAAAGGTCATGGGCCACATAGAATTGCTTCTGCCCCAAGCCACCAGTTTCTCGAGGGTCGCAAAAACGATTCCCTCGTTCTCGAGTTCTTGGACATCTTTTTCAAATAAGTCTTTTAGGGTTGACATTTTTCTCCTTATAGTCAGGGTTAAAAGGGTAAAGGGTAAAAAGGTAAAAAGTGCTTTTCAAGGGCTAAATTTTTGTTTTTTCCTTTACCTTTCGCCTTTCGCCTTTTGCCTTTTGCCTGTTCTTATTTCCAGTCCAAGATGCCTTTTTTAAGAATATAGAAATACCCAATGCCAACCAAGAAAACAAAGGCAAGGGCTTCATAAAAAGCAAAAAGCCCGAGTTTGTTATAGGCAACCGCCAATGGATAGAAAAAAGCAGTTTCGATGTCGAAAATAATAAAGAGCATCGCCACCAAGTAAAAATGAACTGGAAAGCGTTCTCGAGCGCTACCAATGGGGTCGTTGCCGCTTTCGTAAGACATGTTTTTGGCTCGAGAAGGTTTTTTCGGTCCCAAAATTGCGCCAACCAGCAAGGCAAGCACACCGATGCCAGCCGCGACAAGGAACATGATAAAGACATTTAGGTATTGGTTCACAATGGTTTCCTCCAAGGTTGATTGCTCGTGCTATCT
>JAYWHB010000674.1:0-6568 GCA_043777915.1 Deinococcales bacterium | reverse complement strand
AGCGCAAATCACGTGTGAGCCTTGGTCGGTCTGGTCAGTGCGGCATAAGCCATCGCGGAAATAGCCAGTCAGTGGTTTGGTGCAGCAAGTCTCGAGTTCTGAGCCAAGAACATTTTTATTCATGACCAAGCATACCACTTGACAAAATTAACAGTGTTAAGTAAATTGATGCCGTGAATAGTATATCCACCCGAGGGGAGCGCCTGAAAAAAGGCAGTGCTTCGCGGCGGGTGCAAAATAAACTCGATTTGAAACGCCAAATTCTGCAAGCTGCCATGACTTTATTTGAAACCCACGGCTATGATGGTTTTTCGCTGCGCCAAGTTGCCGAAGCGATTGGCTATTCGCCAACCACAATTTATTTGTACTTCAAGGACAAAGACGAATTACTTTTTAACATTGCCTATGAAGGTTTTCGTGATTTTGGCTTAGCACTCCAAGCCGCTTATGATTCCTCGAGCGATAGCCATGAACGGATTTGGCGAATTGGGCGAGCCTACTTTGATTTTGGCATGAACCACCCTGTTCATTACCGCCTAATGTTTATGCAGCGTGGCGAATTTTTGGCACAGACTGCCCCGACTGGCTACACCGATTTTGTAGATTCTTTTAGCATCCTGACCAGAGCTTTGTCCGAAGGTATGAACGAAGGAAAAATTAAAGCCTTCGACCCACAAATGACTGGCGGGTTGCTTTGGGCTTCGCTGCATGGGGTGGTTTCTTTGGTGCTGACCAATTCGCATTTGCCGCTCGAGACAGCCGAACCCTTGTTTGCTTGGCAGATGCAAATTTTGCAGCGAGAACTGAGACTGTAATTTTTTTAGCCATTACTTAACACTGTTTATTAGATTAACAATACTCATAAGGAGAAGAGCATGATTCAGCAAGGACGATTTACCGCCAAACACGAAGGAGACATCGTTGTCTTTTTGATTGGAATGCGGGTCAATAACTGGCTCAAATTTCGAGAATGGCTACCTGTTTTTCAAGCCATGCAGCCGATGATTGAATACTTATACCAACATCCAGAACGTGGTTTTTTAAGTGTTGAAACTTTGCTTAGCCCAAACTTTCGTCAAGTTACGATGATTCAGTATTGGCGCAGCCACCAAGACCTCGAGCGTTTTGCCCGCCAAGACCCGAGCCTCCACCCTGAAGCATGGAAAAACTTTTTCAAACATGCCTACCGCAGCCAATCGGTTGGTATCTGGCATGAAACCTATCAAGTTAAAGCGGGATGTTTTGAAAGCATCTACGGCAATATGCCTTTGTACGGCTTAGCCAAAGCCAGCCAAGCTGTCCCAGTTCAAGCCAAATAAGGTTTTTGGAGGTTTATATGACTGTTATTCAAACCCCCCCTCGAGTTTCTCGCTACCTGACCAAAGCATGGACAAGCAACCAAGGATTAACTGCGCTTGTGGTTTTTAGTTTGCTACTGATTGTATTCTCGAGCCTAGGCTTATTGTTTGACTCGCGCAGCACCGAATTTTTGGGTACACCCGCTTGGGCAAAGACATTTAAGTTTTCGGTCTCGACCCTTTTTTACGGGATGGGGCTGATTTGGCTGCTCGATTTAGCCAAAAACCGCTTGGCAACACGGCTTGGCGGGATGATTGGCTGGATTTTGGTGTTTGAATTGGGGCTGTTGGTCATCCAAGGCGCTCGAGCCACACCAATGCACTTTAATTATTCTTCACCACTCAATACCGCACTTTGGATGGTTATGACCGTCGGAATTGGGATGATGCTACTTGGTTTTGTGGTGCTGGTGGTGCAAGTCTGGCGGAATTTACGGCTCGAGCCAGTGCTGGCATGGGGAATTCGCTTGGGGTTATTGGTCACAGCCATTGGTTTAGCCCAAGGCAACCTGATGGCAGTTCCAAACACTGTTCAACTCGAGGCGCTAACCGCAGGTAAAACCCTTGCCATGCTTGGAGCGCATACAGTTGGTAGCTCGAGTCTGACCCCAGATAACGGGGCTGGTTTACCACTCTTGGGTTGGAGTACCACCCACGGCGATTTGCGGATTGGTCATTTTGTCGGGATTCACGCGCTGCAAATTATTCCATTGTTGGGTTTGTGGCTGACAAAACGGCGTGAACCGTGGCTTAAGCAAGGGCATCGTTTGTGGTTACTGTTTATTGGCGCTTTTGCTTATGCGGGTTTGATGTTCCTTGTCACTTGGCAAGCCTTACGAGGACAACCATTGATTAGCCCAGATACTCAAACCCTGATGACATTGGGTATGTTGGTGGCAACAGCATTATTCTCGAGTCTATTGGTGATGGTCATAGCGAAACGAGGAGTTCCAGATGGAAACAATTTTTAGTCTCTCGAGTGTCCCTGTTTTACCGCTTTGGCTCTTGATGATTTTTGCGCCACGTTGGGGTTTGACCAAGCGAATCATCCAGTCACCACTCATTATTGTGCCGCCAGCCTTGTTGTACAGCATTTTGGTTGTGCCGCAACTGCTCGAGCTACTGCCTATTTTAGCCAACCCAAACCTCAATTCGATTCTTGGGTTGCTTTCCACGCCCCAAGGCGCAACCATTGCGTGGGTGCATTTTTTGGCATTCGATTTATTCGTTGGACGTTGGGTGTTTTTAGATAACTTTGTGCAACAATTTCACATTGTTATTACAGGCATCATTTTATTTTTAATTTTGATGTTTGGACCTTTGGGTTGTCTGTTGTACTTAGGGCTTCGTTATTTCTTTGGCAAACCGCTTAAAGCCGTTTAACCATCGCATTTTTATGGTATTCCTTGTAGACTTTGGGCGGTAATTCCTCGAGTGTGATTTCGGAATAACCGCAGCGCACAAAAAAACTTGGCTCGAGTGTCCAAGCAAATAAACGCAAAATCCCAACTTCTCGAGCTTCGGGTTCGATGCCGTAGACCAATTGTTTACCCAAGCCCTGTCCTTGAAAATTTGGGTGGATTGCCAGCGAACGCACTTCGGCAAGGTCTGACCATAAAATATGCAGTCCAATAATCCCAGCAATACCACTATCTATCGTCTCGAGCAAGTAAAAATCGCGGATTTGGGTATATAGCAAATCGCGTGATTTGGGCAGCATTGCGCCACGTCTCGCCCAATGTGCAATCAGTTGTAGCATCGCTTCAACATCACGCATGGCGGCTTTGCGAAGATGCAAGGGTACATTCGGGTCAAGATCGGGCAGGCTCACAACAGTATTGTAAAGAGGAAAGAGGAAAGAGGAAAGAGGAAAGAGGAATAAACGGTTTCTGGTTTTGACCCATAGACTTAGGCTAAGCACTTTCTTTGGAAATTAAGAAAAGATGCAAGCTCTCACGCACTCCCCCCGCCGCAAGCGGCGACCCCCTCGAAAAAGAGGGGGTTTTGGGGTAGTGGTTTTTTGCTTTGTTGTCCTAAAACTAAACCGACAAAACAAACCGAACAACCCTCTCCCGCGCTTTTTGGCGGGATGAGGGTAACGAGCCTAGGCGAGTTGGGTGAGGGCTGGAGCGCGTTCATGCCATTTCACTCTCGAGCAATGGGTCTTTGCGCTTTAACCTAATTTGTAAATGATGCCATGGTGCAAAAAAGTCAGGCGTAGTTCTGGTTCGATATTTCTGGCTTTTCGGACGGCTTCTTGGTAAATGCCAAGCTGTCGTGCATAAGCCCGAGCGCGTTGTGGAAGTTCTACGATTGGGATACTATCGGTCTTGTAATCCTCGAGAATCCAATTGCCGTTTTCTTCTTGATACAAACGGTCTATGATGCCTTGCCAAGTGGTCTCGCCTTGTTGGTAAGCAAAGGGCAGTTCGGCGTAATCATGGAGGCGGTTTTGGCGGTTTGGATAGAGCTTTTCGTATTGTTCTAAGTACCACCATGCGCTGTCTAGCATGGCTTGGCGTTCCTCAAAGGTATAGGGATGCAGCACATACTGAGCGCTTAAAATTTGGCGTTGGGTGCTGTTGCTGCTCGAGAAATTTTCGGCGATGGCATAGTGGGCAAGTGTGCCAATCACCCGTTCGGCTTGGGGGATGGTGTTGGCTTCTCCGTGCAGTAAGTCAAGTTGGAGTTCGTCGGCAGTTGTCTCGAGTTCGCCTGCTTGGGGTGAACGGGTGGGGGCGCGTACCCGTGGGTTGTGGCGCTTAAAAGTGGCATTGGCAAGTTGCGGATTGGGAATCAGGGTCACAAAGGATGTGGTGCTTGTTTTGGTCTCGAGCGGGACAATTTGGTCTTCTGGGTGGCTAAAAACTTCTAAGTGCGGCAGGTTGTGCAGTCCGATTTTTTCTAAGGTGGCGAGCCAGCCACGGCTTGTGCCGGTACTCGAGCCAGTCAGTATCAAATGGTCTTTGGCGCGAGTCATGGCAACATAGAGTAAGCGGTTGGCTTCGCCGTCGCGCCTTGCATTCCAGTGTCTTTGGATGCTGTGGTAGCGGTCTGTGCCGCGCCATGCAATTTCTCCGTTGGGGTGAATGGCAAGTGCGTCGGTGTTGTTGCGTTCGCTGCGAGATAAATCAAAAACCACACAAACTGGAAACTCGAGTCCTTTGGAAGCATGGATGGTTAGAATTCGCACTGCGTCTTGCCCTTCAAGTGGCTCGTCGCCTTCGGCTTCGCCAAGCTGAGCGCGTTCTAAAAATAGAAGGGCGGCTCGAGGGTCGCGTGCGCCTCTGGCGGCAAGTTGGTACAGCAAGCCATCTAAATTGGCGTAACTTTGGGCTTCTCTGGTTAAGTTGATACCAAGGTGCATCCAAGCGGCTTCGAGTAAGCCAAGTGCATCGGTGCTGGCATGAATCACCTCGAGCAGTTCGGTCAGGGTGCTAAATTCGTCGGTTTGCAGCGCCGCTTTGGGGTTCGTAAAGAGTTTTTCGATTATCCCCAGTGGCAAGTTGATGCTTGGCAGCCTTGCGAGGGCTGCCAGTGTTTCTGGGGCAAAAGGGTGGAGTTTAGCCCGAAGCAGCAGCATCGCATCACGGATTTCACGGCGGTCGTAATAACGTTGTCCACTGCCGACCAAAAATGGAATTTGGGCAAATTTAAGGCTTGGCTCGAGATGGATTAAGGAGGTTCGGGTGCGAAGTAGAATGGCTATATCGCGCCACGCATAACCTTGTTGGTGGATTTCCCAGAGGCGTTTGGCAATCATTCGGGCTTCGGTGTTGCGTCCATTTTCTAGGCTGCTGGCTTCAATCAAATGAATTTCAGCCTTTGAAGTTGCGTTCGTGTTGCGCCCACTATGAACACTGGCGGGTAGTCCTTGCTCACTAAATTCGGCAAATAAGTTCTCGGCGAGGCTCGAGTACAGCGCAGCCAAGGCTTTTCCATGGCGGTACGAGGTGGTTAAGGGAGGGAGGGGGGTGGCTTTTTGGTACATCTCGATAAAAGCAGTTACGTCCGCGTCCCTGAAAGCATAGATGCTTTGTTTGGCATCACCGACAAAAATAATGTGTTTGAGTTGAAGCTGGGTAAAGACTTTGGCTTGAAGTGGGTTGACATCTTGGAATTCGTCTACCAGCAATAAGTGGTAACGGCTTTGAATGCGTTTTAGACACTCGGGGTTCTCGAGCAACTGCAAAGTTTTTATTTCAATGTCGGTGGCGGATAAACTATGCTCTGCCAGGTGGTTTTGGTATTGGTCAATGGCGGCGTTGAATGCCTCGAGTAAACTTTGGTCGGTGCTGTGAAATGGTGCGTAAACCCGTTTTTCAAAGAGGGTTTCTAAGGCGCTTAAAGCCTCTTCCCAGCCTTGTTGCGCCAGTAAATGAGCGCCAGCCCCTCCAAATAGGGCGGCTTTGGCAAGAACACCACTGCTGGCAGCACGGTAAATGTCTTTAGCTTGGGTTTCGTCCAAGTTGCTAAATTCTGGGTCTAAACCTAGGCTTGGGGCATTTAAGCGCAACAAAACCCGAAAGAAACCATGAATGGTTGATATTATACTCGAGTCTAACTCTTGTAAAGCACGCTCAAATGGGACTCGAGTATGTAAGGTCACATCCAAATAACGCCCAGTCTCAAGCAGTTCTAAAAGCCCTGCTCGTAAACGCTCACGCAAATCCCGTGCCGAAGCCCGTGTAAACGTCACAGCCGCTATTCTTCGGGCTGGGGTGTGCTTTAAGGCTTCTAAGTACATTCTTACTAAACTGGTGGTCTTACCCGTGCCTGCCGAAGCCGCCCGAATCTCGAGTTTGGAGTTTGGCAGATAGTCTGGTTTCATGACTGGTGGATACTCTGGTTTCATGGTCGCCCCAAAAACAATTGCACATTTTAGAATACCGCGTAGAATACAGCAGTTCAAAATTCTTATTTGTTTTCCTTGGAGGGATGAGACGTTATTTAGACTGAGCCTATTTAGCCGATGTGCAAAACACACACAACTCCACTCAGAAGTCTGGTACGGTATCTTATTAGGCATTACAAACGCCTTACACCCAATTCTCGAGGTAATTCATGGCAAAAATAATCGCTGTAGACGACTCAATGGCAGACTTAAAATTTGCCGAATCAATTCTGACAGGTGCGGCTCATCGGGTCGCCATGTGCATCAATGGCGAGGGTGTTGAAGCCCTGATTGAACAAGAAAAACCAGATTTGAT
>JAYWHB010000673.1:0-2375 GCA_043777915.1 Deinococcales bacterium | reverse complement strand
TCGCATGCCTCGCCCCTACGACAAAAATCTCGTGCTAAACCGTAGGGGTTAGGCATGCCTAACCCTTTAAGGTCAATGATGATCCATTCTCAAATCGGGAAGCGCGAACAGCCCGCAAGGTGCTGTCTTGTGAGCAAGAAGTTATTTCTGGACAAATCCTTAGGCTAAAAGCACATTCTGGCTAAATTCTCGAGCCGTGGGGCTTGTTACCCTCGAGTCTTTGCCTTATTTTTCATATAACTCATTAAAATAATTCTATTATGAATAACATGAAAACGGATTCGCAATTCACCTACGGTGTTTTCATTGGCAGATTCCAACCACCACACCAAACCCATATCGCCGTAATGCTTGAGGCACTCGAGAAGGTGCAAAAACTGATTGTGGTGATCGGCAGTGCTAAAACTGCTCGGAGCATCAAAAACCCATTTTTAGCCGAAGAACGCCAGCACTTAATCCAAACTGCGCTTGAGAAGGCTGGCATAGACAAAACCAGAATTGCTTTTACTTATGTGCGCGATTACTTTTACAACGAAGCAATGTGGTTAGCCAGTGTCCAAAACGGAGTTCACGGCATCACCAAAGGCAGTGACCATATTGCCCTGCTTGGGCATCTCAAAGACAACTCGAGTTACTACTTAAAATCCTTCCCGCAATGGGATTACTTACCAACCAAAATCGTCTCGAGCCTAAACGCCACCGAAGTCCGCAAGGCACTCTGGACGGGGCAATCAACCGAAAATATGGTCAGTCCTAGCACCGCCAAATGGCTAGGCGATTTTCAAAAAACCGGGGAATACCAAGACCTTGTTCTCGAGTACCAATTTGTCCAAGATTACAAAAAAATCTGGGCAGCCGCGCCGTATCCACCTGTGTTTGTCACCACCGATGTGGTGGTCATGAAAAGTGGTTTTGTGCTAGTCATTAAACGTGGCGACCACCCCGGCAAAGGCAAATATGCTATCCCCGGCGGATTTTTGAACCAAAAAGAAACCTTACTCGAGGGCTGCTTGCGAGAATTACTCGAGGAAACTGGGCTAAAACTCGAGCCAGATAAATACCTCAAAAACAGCGCCGTATTTGACTACCCAGACCGAAGTTTGCGTGGACGCACCATCACCCATGCCTATCACTTTGACCTCGGGATAGGCAGTTTACCAAGCATCAAAGGCTCAGACGATGCCGCCGATGCCTTCTGGATGCCATTATCAGAAGCCCTTTCCAAGCCAGAACTTTTTTTTGAAGACCACCATGCAATTGTTGAGCATTTCGTTTTAAGGCAGTAAGAGCAGAGAAAAGAGAAATTAAAACTAAAACTATTTCGCCTTGCCCCTCGCTTTTAATCTTTCGCCTTTTGCCCTTCGCCTTTCGCCTTCCAAGGAGGCACTATGAACCCGATTAACGACAGCAACATCATTCTCGACACCGACAGCTACAAAAGCTCGCATTTTATGCAGTACCCGCCAAACATGACTCGGATGATGAGTTACCTCGAGTCGCGGGGTGGAACGTATCCAGCCACACGGTTTTTTGGCTTGCAGTACGTCTTAAAAAAGTATTTAACCACCCGCATCACTTTAGAGATGGTCGAAGAGGCAAACGAAGTCTTAAGCGCCCACGGTGAGCCTTTTCCGCTCGAGGCTTGGCGGTTGATTGCCACCGAACTTGGCGGCAATCTGCCACTCGAGATTCGGGCTGTGCCAGAAGGAACACTTGTGCCTAATCACAATGTGTTACTGACTTGTACCAATACTGATGAACGTTTTCCTTGGTTGGTCAGTTGGTTTGAAACAATGCTGATGCGGGTTTGGTATCCCACAACCGTTGCCACACAAAGCTATTTTATTCGCGGTATTATACAAAAAGCCCTTGAGGAAAGTTCTGACGACCCCAAAAGCGAAATTGCTTTTAAGCTCCACGATTTTGGCTCGAGAGGTGTGTCCAGTCGTGAATCGGCTGGAATTGGCGGACTAGCGCACTTGCTTAACTTTATGGGAACGGATACTTTAGAGGCGATTCGGTTGGCACGCAATTATTACGGGGCAGATATTGCTGGTTTTAGTATTCCAGCCGCCGAACACAGCACTGTTACCAGTTGGGGCAAAGAGAACGAACTCGAGGCATACCGTCATATGGTGGGGATGTTTGCTAAACCGGGGGCTATATTTGCGGTGGTTTCTGACAGTTATGACTTAAAACATGCCATTAACGAATTTTGGGGCGTAGCCTTGCGCCAACAAGTGATTGCCAGTGGTGCGACCCTTGTGGTGCGTCCAGACAGTGGCGACCCACCCGCCGTGGTTCGCATGGCAGTCAATGCCCTTGAAGCCAAATTTGGACATACAGTCAACAGTAAAGGCTACAAAGTGCTGAAT
>JAYWHB010000672.1:0-6584 GCA_043777915.1 Deinococcales bacterium | reverse complement strand
GGCAATTCAACGCGCCTTATGGCGACAAGAATATAACAGCACTAGCCAATGAAGTAAAAATTGATTTTCATACCGACACACCGCAAGGTGTTCATTTTGTGGTGCGTGGCGTTCCTGCTCGGATTCGACATTCACCAGATGGGCAGGTATTTCGCACTTTTTCGATGGCGGTTTCGTTGCGTCTCGATGAATTTATAAAAGATACGTTGGCGCAAGATGCCACACCGCGAACGGTTGAACTCGAGTTCTAAGGGCTTTAAGTGCCAACAAGCACAACAAAAACCCTAAGCCCGAGCCTTGGCTTTTGCTAGAATGCCCTTGTGAAAACCTCGAGTTCCGAAGCCTTTACCTTCGATGATGTGCTGATTCTCCCCGCACCCCACAGCCGTGTCAAATCACGGCGCTTGGTGGATACCAGCCTGCAAGTTGGAGCATTCAAATTAGCCCTCCCGATTCTCACTGCCAGCATGGCAGTCTTTGACACCGACTACGCCAACACGGGCGCTCCAAGTACCACTTTTGCAAGGGCGGTTGCCGAGGCTGGCGGGGTACATATTCAGTCAAGGGGAATGCCAGAAACCACCTTTGAAGCCCGTTTTGCGGCAGTCTCAAAACTTGCTTCCGAAGGGCTGCCCGTCGGTATGGCTGTTGGCTTGGATGAATTTAGGGAACACAAAACCCGTTTAATGAACAAAAACGGCATCATTGTTTCGATTGACATTGCCAACGGCGCAATTATCGAAGATGCTGATGTGCTGGACTGGCACAACGACCAAAATGTCTTGATGGTCGGCAATTTTGGTTCTCCTCGAGCCGTGCAGCGTTTCTTAGGGGCTAAGCAGCAACACATTCAAAAGTACAGTGTTGGTTCTGGCAGTGCTTGTACCACTCGCGGCGTGACTGGAATCGGTAGCCCCAATGCGTGGTTGGTCGAGCAAGTCAGTGGCAACAGTCCACATTTTTTGTGTATTGATGGTGGTATCAAAGGCACAGCCGATTTTTGCAAAGCCGTGGCACTCGGAGCGCACTTAGTGATGATGGGTCGTCCGTTCAGTGCGGTAGAGGAGACCTGTTCGCCGATTACGGAAATTGGCGCACACAAGTACAAAGAATACTTTGGCATGGCAAGTGCTAAAGCTAAAGGCAACTCCGAATTTGTTGAAGGAGCGCAGGGTCGGGTACGTTTTGAATCCGACACTGTACATGAAGTCTTTAAGCATTACGAACAAGCCCTACGGAGTGCCATGAGTTATGTGGATGCCCTGACGCTCGAGGAGTACCGCACCAAAGCCGAGGTCATTCGGGTCACAAACAGCACCCAACTCGAGAATTCAACGCGGTTAGATGCTCACGTATAGCGTTAGCAAAACCACTACAACCCCAAAACCCCCTCTTTTTCGAGGGGGTCGCCGAAGCGCGAACAGCCCGAAGGTGCTGTCTTGTAAGCAAGAAGGCGGGGGGAGTTCGTAAGAGGTCACATTTTTTATTGAACCTTGGAGACTTTTGTAAGTCTCGAGCAAACCGTTTAGCTCCCCATCTGTAACCGTTTATAGCGCTTGACGGGTCTGCCAGTACCGCTTTGGTCGTTTTCTAAAACTGCCCAGTTGCTGCTGCATAAATACTCGAGGTAACGCCAAGCCGTGACCCTCGAGATGCCAAGGCTACCAGCGATTTCTTCGGCACTTAAAGTCTGGGTTTGTAAGCGCAGCAAGGTTTTTATCTGCTCGAGTTTGTTGGGGTCTATGCCTTTGGGTAAGTTCGGCTCGAGGTTTTGATTGAACAAATGATCTATTTTGGCTTGGCTCAGGTGAGCTTGGCTTTGCGATTGGTGACGGGTGTTGTAACGCTCTAAAGCAGTTTCTAAGCGGCTGCGTTCAAAGGGCTTTATCAGGTAGTCAAATACGCCGTCCATCAGGGCGTGTCGTACCGAGTGGGTATTGTTATCTGCTGTAATCATCATCGCTTCAAATTCAAGTCTGGCAGCCCGTAAGGTGTGTAAAAACTCGAGTCCGCTGCCGTCTGGTAAGTAAATATCGAGCAGCAATAGTTGCGGGTGTAATTCGAGGATTTCTTGGTGGGCTTGGCGGATGGTGCGGGCAGTGCCAATCACCTTAAATCCAGCGATGCTCGAGACCATCTGGGCGTTAATTTGTGTCACCCAAGGGTCATCTTCGAGTAAGTACACGGTTGTCATGGATTGCCTCTAAGGGTATCGGTAGCAAAACTGATTTGAAAAACGGTTTGTTCTTGATGCCGAAAATACCTTATCGAGCCGCCTAGTGCTTGAACTTGTTGACGTACCAGACTTAAGCCGTAGCCACGTCCAGAACCTTTGCTACTGACGGCGCGTTCAAAGACCCGTGGCTCGAGCCAAGTTGGTATTCCCGTGCCAGAGTCTCGGATTTCGATTTGTAGTCCTTCGGGGTCTGTGCCGAGCATCAGACCAACCTGTTTGTTTTGGCTGTCTAGGGCGGCATCAAAGGCATTCTCGAGCAAATTGCCAATCATTAAGACCAGACTTTCTGTACCAAGTTTTGCCCAGTGTTTGGGCAGGCTCGAGCCAGACTCGAGGGCAAAGGCAATCCCAAGTTCTTGGGCGCGTTCGTACTTGCCGATAATCAGAGCAGCCACTTGTGGCACTTCGAGGTCTTGGAGCATTTCGTGCAATGCCAAATTGCGTTCTGAGGCACTACGAATGATGCTCAGGGCGCTTTCCAATTGACCCAGTTGAATCAATCCAGAGATGGTGTGTAGCCGATTTTGAAATTCATGGGTTTGGGCGCGAAGAAGCTCGGCGTATTGCTGGCTTTGGGTCAGTTGTTGGGCAATCTCGAGGACTTCGGCACGGTCACGAAAAGTAATCACGCTCCACCCTTCACCCATTTCGAGCATCGTGACCATCAAGTGCTGATGACCAAACTTAAATGGCTGATTTTCTTTTTGCTCGAGTTTGGTTGCTGCTAATTCCTGCCAGATGTTCGGTAACTCATCGCCGATTTTGGCATTGAGGATTTGCTGCGCCCGAAGGTTCTGAACTTGGATTTTTAAGTCTGGGTCGAGTACCAAAACCCCTTCCTGCATGGCGCTGAGCGTGGCTTGGTGCTGGCGTACAAGGGCGGCAATTTGTTCTGGCTCAAGGTCTAGCATTTCGCGTTTCAAGCGCCTTGCAATCAGGCTCGAGGAAATCAGGGCAACCAGCAGTGCCACCCCGTACCAAGGCAGAATACTTTGCAGCACCGTCAAAAAGGTGCTTTGTACAGTGGGTAGTAAAAAACCAGTGCTGACCACGCCAATCACTTTTTTGCTCGAGTCAAAAAGAGGGACTTTACCGCGAATCGAACGCCCCAGTGAACCCGTGGCAATACTGACAATTTCTCTGCCCGCCAATGGTTCTTGGTTATCACCCCCGACCATCTTCTGCCCGATACGTTCAGGCAATGGGTGTGAGTAGCGCACTTCCTCGAGATTACCAACCACAATAAAATCAGCATTGACACGTTCGCGTATCTGATTGACCAAGGGGTTAATCATGTCTTGTGGTCGTGGGTCGTTCATGGCGTTTATGACACTAGGTATCAGTGCCACAGAGCGGGATACATTAAGCGCCCGAATCCCATAATCACGCTCTAAAGAACTGCGTAAGGTACTGATTTGCACGGCGGCTAAAATCAGGGTCAGCAATGCAAAAAGTACCGCTTGCAACAAAAAAAAGCGCTGCTGAATGCCCCATCTGCGTTTAACACTGGGTACAAAACTGGGTTGTTGTTGCACCTTTGTATGTTAGCAAAGAAAGTACCAAGAAATGAACTCAAAAAATCATCTCCTCGAGAAATTCTAACTTCTTTCGCCTTTTGCCTTTTGCCCTTTGCCTTTTGCCCTTCGCCTTTTGTTCATACCTGTAAACAAAAGACTAGGCAAGCTGGTTTTGGTTGCGTACACTGACGTATTCAAAAATTTCTTGGAGGTATTTATGCGTAAACGTGTGTTGTTCGGTCTTGGTCTAGCCGCAGTTTTGGCTGGTTTTGGAGTCTCGAGTGTGGCTCAAGTCAGTGGTCTTAAAATCATGGCTCCGGCTGCCCCGGGTGGCGGTTGGGACCAGACGGCTCGTTCGATTCAAAGTGTTCTCGAGGGCAGCAAACTCGCTTCGGGGGTGCAAGTTTCTAATGTTGCTGGGGCGGGTGGCACGGTTGGTTTGGCGCAGTTTGTCAATGCCAAAGGCGACGGCAACCAGTTAATGGTCATGGGCTTAGTGATGGTCGGAGCAATTCAGACCAATAAATCCAAAGCCAATCTTGATATGGTCACACCAATTGCGCGTTTGACAGGCGAATTTCAGGCATTGGTTGTGCCAGCCAGCAGTAAAATTCAGAACCTAACCGAGTTTTTAGCGGCATGGAAAGCCAATCCGGGTGGAACACCAATAGCCGGTGGCAGTGCTGGCGGAACAGACCATATTACCGTTGGTTTATTGGCTCGAGCCAGTGGTACGGACATGAGCAAAGTCAATTATGTGCCGTATGCGGGCGGCGGCGAGGCTTTGGCATCACTCTTGGGGAATCAAGTCGCGGCTGGGGTCTCGAGTTTGTCCGAGTTCTTGCCACAAGTCGAAGCTGGCAAATTGCGTTTATTAGGTGTCTCGAGTCCTAAGCGTGTGGCTGGGGTTAATGCACCAACCTTTAAGGAACAAAAAATCAGTGTTGAAATTGCCAATTGGCGTGGCATTGTTGCCCCTCCGGGCATTTCTGAAGCACGCCGTCTTGAATTGGTAGCATTGATGGACAAAATGAGTGCCACTGCCCAATGGAAAGAAACCTTAAAGCAAAAAGGGTGGATTGATTTGTACCAATCGGGTTCTAAATTCGAGGTTTTCTTGAAACTCGAGGATGAAAAAATCGTTAAGACTTTGCGCGACATTGGTCTACTGAAATAAGTCTCAAAGGGCAGTCTTTGGCTGCCCTTTTTTATAAGGGGCATCATGAGAAATGTTAGTCCTGCTGATGTGGTGTTTGCGGTTGCTGGCATACTGCTGAGTATTTTTGTGCTAATTCAAGCCAATGGCATGAGCAGTACCAGCACCTTTGCTAAAGTCCCACCGAATATTTTTCCGTGGATGATTGGGATTGGTTTATTGGTGGCTGGATTGTTATTACTGATTGGCGCACTCCGTGGCGATAAAGCTGAACCGGCTGGCGAAGAAGACGCAGACCCAAACGCCCCAACCAATTATCTTGCCATTGTTTTTGTGGCTGCTGGTTTGCTGACCCAAATTCTGTTTATCAACTTACTGGGTTTTATCATCACCTCGAGCCTGATGTTTGCGGGTACAGCCCAAGGTTTTAGACCCCTGCCCTCAAACCAACGCGCTCGAGCCTTTGGGATAGATTTTTTAATTGGCGCAGCTGTCTCGGTTATCGCTTACCTCGGCTTTACTCGAGGGCTAGGGATTCAATTACCGGCTGGACTGCTGCCGTTTTAATGGGGGATGTATGGATACCTTTCAATCACTGATGTCTGGTTTTGCTGTGGCATTAACCCCCAATAATTTGATGTTTGGATTTATTGGCGTTTTTTTAGGCACAATGGTCGGTGTGCTGCCCGGAATTGGACCCGCCCTGACCGTGGCGCTGCTGCTGCCCGTGACTTTCAAAGTCGAGCCAGTTTCGGCATTTATTATGTTTGCTGGCATCTATTACGGGGCAATGTACGGCGGCAGTACCACCAGTATTTTACTCAATACACCCGGCGAAAGTGCCAGTATTATCACCAGTTTAGAAGGCAATAAAATGGCAAGGGCTGGACGAGGGGCAGCCGCGCTTGCCACCGCCGCCATAGGCAGTTTTGTGGCAGGGACTATCGCCACGGTACTGCTGACTTTTTTTGCACCAGTGGCGGTCAATTTGGCACTAACCTTTGGTGCAGCCGAGTATTTTGCGGTCATGGTGCTGTCTTTTGTTACGGTTAGTGCGGTGCTTGGCGGCAGCCCGCTGCGCGGTATTTTTGCGCTTTTAATCGGTGTGCTGCTTGGTTTGGTCGGCACAGATGTTCTCACGGGGCAATCGAGGTTTGACCTTGGTTTTGCCGAGTTATCTGATGGAATCGAAGTGGTGATTATAGTAGTGGGCTTATTTGCGGTCGGCGAAACGCTCTATGTTGCCTCGAGATTTAAGTCTGGGCAAAGCATCATTAAACTTCGTGAACGTGCCAGCATGACCAAAGAAGACTGGAAACGGTCATGGAAACCGTGGTTACGCGGCACAGCCCTTGGTTTTCCTTTTGGGGTGCTACCAGCTGGCGGCGCGGAAATCCCGACTTTTTTATCTTATGCGCTCGAGAAACGCCTCGCTAAGAACCCCGAAGAATTTGGGCATGGGGCGATTGAAGGTGTGGCAGGACCTGAAGCCGCCAATAATGCCAGTGCGGCAGGGGTACTCGTGCCACTTCTAACACTGGGTTTACCGACCAGTGCCACGGCTGCGATTATGTTAGCGGCTTTTCAGAGTTACGGAATTCAACCGGGTCCACTACTTTTTGCCACCAATGGCGCACTGGTTTGGGGCTTAATTGCCAGTTTATACATTGGTAAC
>JAYWHB010000671.1:0-2383 GCA_043777915.1 Deinococcales bacterium | reverse complement strand
TTCGTACTGCCCGCCAACCAAGGGGTGATAACGAACTACACCAGTCGCAAGCAGCACGGTTTTGGCTTGGTGTTGTGTGCCAGTTTCTAAAGTGATGGAAAATTCTGGGGCAGTCCCCGAAATACTTTTAACATTGCCACGCTCGAGTTTAGCGCCAGCGCCAAGGGCTTGTTTTTCCATGCGTTTAATGATGTCAACGCCGCGTTCATGGTCAAAACCGGGGACATTATAAAGTGGGGTCAGGGTAAACGGCAGTGGTCCTGTGCGGCGGTCTACAACCAGCACCGAACGCTGATGAAAGGCGAGGTGCAAAGCAGCACTCAGTCCAGCCGGTCCTGCACCAATAATTACAACGTCATAAGTCACGTGGCTATTTTAACAAAGTTTGGAGCTTAAAATCTTGTTTTGGAGACCTAAGCTGAATCTCGAGAATCGGATTGAAAAAATTTTCTAAACCGCCAATAAGACTTAAAAAAAAACCCATACCTAAGGATGGTCACTTTTTAGGGACATCAACATAAACTCGGGTCTATTCAGTGCAGCCTATTCAATCTCACCAGAGAACAAATTTGGAGTCTAAGACAGCTTAAAAATCGATTCAAAGGATAGCGTTTATGAAAAAGCAGCTTATTTCGTCAATCGAACATCACCACATTTCAATTGGTTACTTTGCAGCCCAAACCGGACTATCTATACGGGCATTGCGTCTTTATGACGAAGTTGGACTACTCAAACCAGCCGTTGTGGTCAAGCACAATAAATACCGCTACTACAAGTTTGAACAAATCGCTGTTGCCCAACAAATAAAAACCTACCGTGAAAACGAATTGCCACTCGAGGAAATTAAACTGATTCTCAATCATCCGCTCAGTGCCAAAGAATGCTTAGAGCAGCATCTCGAGCGGCTGCGGCAGCGTTTAACCCAGCACCAAACGATGATTGGGCAACTTGAACAAATGCTACATCAAACCCGTTAAAATAGGGTCTATGTTCAAAATCTGCGCTTACCAGAAACAGCATTGGCGTGACCTCTACAAAATTTGTTTAGAAACTGGCGATAGCGGCGCGGATGCCACCGCTTTGTATCAGCATCCAGATTTACTCGGGCATTTTTATGCTGTGCCTTATGCGTTATTTGAACCAGAATTAACTTTTGTACTCGAGGATGAACTTGGTGCATGTGGCTATATTTTGGCGACTGCCGATTCTCAAACTTTTGCACAGCGAATGGAAAACCAGTGGCTGCCGCCGTTACGTGCAGAGTATCCTTTGCCAGACCCACAAGACCTCAGCCGCGACGCAAGTATGATTCGGGTACTGCACAAAGGCTACCAAGCTGACCCACAAATTTGTCCCCTGTACCCAGCCCATTTACACATAGATTTGCTGCAAAGGGCGCAAAAAAAAGGACAAGGCAAATTGTTGATGCAAACCCTGTTTGCCGCATTGCGCGAAAAAGGTGTGTCTGGGGTGCATCTTGGTGTGGGCAGCCGCAACGAAAACGGCATTGCTTTTTATCAGCATATTGGGTTCAAACTAATTCAAACGCACCCTTGGGGGATGGTTTTTGGGCTTAAACTATGAACCAAGTTTTTGTGTACGGCACACTCAAACGCCATCAAGTTAATCACCCTTTACTCGAGGGTGTCGGTATTAAAAGAATTCGTTATGCACGGCTTTGTGGTGTGGAACTCTTTGACATTACCGACCCTGTACGACCTTACCCATACCCTGCTTTGCTGCGTGGACAAGGGCAACTTCTGGGCGAACTGGTTGAACTGGGGACTGGACAACATCCAGACGATGCGCTTTTGGTTCTTGACCACCTCGAGATGGCTGGTTTTGAATATCAGCGTGTCAAATGCTGGGTTCGGGTTAGAAACCGTTTAGAGCGGGCATGGGTTTACTTATATGCTTCAAAAGCCCATTTATACCGTTCCCAAGGCATTCGGCGGTATGCTTTAACATGGTCGCCACGTCGTTATCAACACCGTCAATAATTATTCTTGGCTGCTCGAGACAAAACAGCATCTTGCGAATTCTTGTAGTACACTAATCACGCCGTAAACAGGAGTTTGCCCATGAATTCACTCAGCTTTGAACAAGCCGTAAAGAACATCGCACAGGCAATAAACCCTGAGCAAATCATTCTTTTTGGCTCGAGGGCAAACCAAACGCATCACGCCGATTCAGATTACGACCTTTTAATTGTTGTTCCTAACACCACAGAAGATACCTTGCAAATTGCTGGCGAAGCCCTCTATGCGGCTCGAGGCAAACGGTTTTCTTTGGATGTGGTGGTGTACACCCAAAACGAATTTGAATACAGCCAACAAGAAAAACACGATGTTGTCTACCACGCCATGAAAAACGCCAAGGTGGT
>JAYWHB010000670.1:0-6602 GCA_043777915.1 Deinococcales bacterium | reverse complement strand
TGAGTTTTGGTTCGTTTGCTAAAAACCACAAATAGTCTTCCCAAGCAATTTGCGAAAACTCGAGATTCATAAATCTGCGAGGTTCTTCTTCATCGTTTGCCCAGCTTTAATCTGCTTAATTCCCTCGAGAACCCGCGCTGCATTAACAGGATTACTCTTAAGATACAGTGTTTCTTGCAAAGAATCCCATTCTTTTTTAGACATCACCACAAATTCTTCACCCACCGAATTGACCAGTAATGCCGAACTCCCGACTTGACTTAAAATACGATCAAAACTTGGTTGTTCAATTTGAATTGTTTGCATAAACCCTCCTTAAACCCACCACTGAACTAAAAAATCTGGAAACTCGAGCGGTGCGAGCATCTGACCAACATTATATTTTTGTACATCCTCATAGGTTTTGCCATTTGGGGAACGGTAAACCTCGAGCCAGCCCGCATTCAGATTATAAATCCAGTATTCTGGTACAAAATTCCGCGCATATGCCTCGAGCTTTTCGCTTTGGTCTCGAGTTAAGGTACTGTCTGAAATTTCAATCACAAGGTAAGCATCGGTATTGTTCACGTCGCGCCCAGCATATTGTTCTTTGGGTAAACGCAGCAACGCTAAATCTGGTTCGACAAAATCTGGTGGTGGGTTGTGCAGCACCATTGGACACTGGCTCGAGACATAAGCAAGGGATTGCAAACCAAGCACAAATTGCTCATTCAAATCACGTACCGCTTGGGCATGACGAAAACCTTGTTGACCCTTCACAAAAATATCTCCGTTAAGCAGTTCAACGTGTTTATCGCCAAAAAAACCTTGCTCAGACAACCATTCAAAGTCCGACAAGGTAAATTTTAGCTTGCCTTCCTTTGGTGACTCGAGCAACTGAGTCATTGGCTGTCCTTAATCGCATCTATAATTCGGCGGTAATCGAGTTTCTCACCCGGTTTCGGCGCACGGTATTCCTCTGAGTGCCGCACCAAAAGCTCATCGGACTTAAAGGCATTATTCTCGAGCCTGCCCTGCACGGTTACGCCCATGCCTTCGCGGAATAAATCTGGTGGTGTTCCACGGTGCGAAATCGGCAGTACAGTCGTGCCGTCCGAGATTCTGAAAGTAACTTCTAAAGTATTGCGGTTAAATTTGACACTGCCCGGCTCGACCACCCCACCCAAGCGAATCGTGCGGTTGGCATATTTGCTTTGCTCACGGCTGAATTCAGACGGGGTAATAAAAAAAACCAAGTTATTTTGCAGGCTCGAGGTCAGAATAATACCAATGCCAATTAAAACCACAACCGCGCCAATTAAGTATTTGGTATTGCCTTTCATGATTTCACCTCGAGGTCGCGTTCTTGTTCTTTTAGGCGTTTATTCATCCGCACCAAGTACCAAGTGTAGCCACCAAGCAGCAAAATCGTCATGCCATATCCCCAGTAAACAAACACATCCCATTGATTCGGGCTACCAAGTTCAGTCATGGGCTAACACCCCTTTAAGCTCGAGATTAAGCTCATGTTCCTCGAGACGGGCTTGTTGGGCTGCCAATTGTCCACGTAAGCGCAACAAATAGGCATAGAGGATTGTAAAACCAAGCAGTGCCAGTAAAAAGCCAATCAGGATACCATCATTTTGTAAAGCACTGCGGCGTTCGGCAATCGAAACCGTTGGGGTTTGATGCAGCGTACTCCACCAGTAAACACTCATGTAATTGATAGGAACACCAACGCTGGCGACAATCCCAATCACGGCACTGACTCGAGCGCGACGACCAGAATCTTCAATCATGCCGCGAACCATCAGCATTCCGATGTAGACCATCAGCATGAGCGCTGTGGTGGTCAGACGGGCATCACCCCAAGTCCAGTACGCCCCCCAAGTCGGACGACCCCACAATGCACCCGTAAAAAGCGACAAAATAATAAACACCACACCAATTTCGGTACTGGCTAGGGAAAGCCTATCCCAATGATGGTTTCGGGTAATCAAATACGCCAAACCAAAGGCTGCCGCCAAACCAAACGACAAGTATGCCAACCAACTCGAGCCAACATGAATTGGTAAAATCCGCGTCAAGTACCCTTGCAGCACATCTGGTGGGGCAGTAAAGGTAAAAAACAAGGCAATCAGAATAATCCCAACACTCAAGTACCCAAGTGCAGGGGTCAGCCAAGGCGCAAGCGCGAGTTTCTTCATATTCTAATTGTACGCAACAAAGGTGAAACTTGGTTGAACTTAAGTCCCTCCCCATGATAGGGGAAACTTACTCGACTGCATACGGAAACGCCAGCGTACAAACCACAAGATAGACCGCGTTGAACCCAGCCAGTAAACGAATCCAACCCCAAACATCCTCGCCTGAATCTGGCAAGGTCAAACCCACCGTGGCTTTCACACAAGCAATCACAACGGGTACAACAATTGGGAAAATCAGCACAGGTAGTAAACTTTCCCTCGAGCGCAAGTTAATGGTTAAGGCACTTTGGAAACTCGAGATGATACTAAAACCCATCACACCAAGAAAAACCGTTAAAGCGAAAGGAAGTTCACGCCCAGAAATACTCACGCCGTACAAAAGCAAAGTAAATGGCGCAGTGACCAGTGCTAAAATAAGCATCAAACCCAAATTGCCCAGCAGTTTACCAAGGTAAATCAGTTCATGCGGCACAGGATAAAGTAGCAAGGTCTCAAGCGCTCCGTCTTCGGATTCGGAGGCAAATGCTCGAGAAGCTGCCAAAATACTGGCAAAAGCAATGGCGACCCACAAAATCCCGGGTGCAGCTTCTCGGAGTTTACGGGTTTCGGGACCAAAGGCAAATGCCAGAATTGTAATCACCAGCACTGCAAAAAAAAGTGTTGCCGCCAGCACATCTCGAGCGCGACCCTCAACCCGCCAGTCTTTTAAGGCAATGGTTAGGATAATCTGCCAAGAGTTCATGGGTTCACCGTAACTGAAAAATTCTCAGGACATTCAGAATCACACGGGAGAAGCCCCTCGCCCCGGTTCGCGCTTCGCTTGAACGCCCCTCCCCCAACCGCTTCGCGGGGGAGGAGTAAGCTAAAAGCCAAAAGCAATAGACCTAACCCCCTCTTTTTCGAGGGGGTCGCCGCAGGCGGGGGGAGTTCGTAAGAGCTTACGTTTTTCATACCTTCACCCCAAGTTCTCGAGGCTCAGAAATAATCCCATTCTCGAGCATGACCGATAGGGTCGCAATTTTATCGGTGCGTTCTGGTTCGTGTGAAGCAATAATCAAGGTCGCCCCGCGTTGTTGTTGCTCGAGCATTAGGGCTTCGACCAAGTTCTTACCTTCTGGGTCTAGGGCAGCAAAGGGTTCATCGAGTAAAATCAGTTCTGGCTCGAGCAGCAGCATCTTAGCCAGCGCAAGGCGTTTTCGCATCCCGCTCGAGTAACCACGCACACGATTTTGGCTGTGCAGTCCAACTTTTTCGAGGGCGGTAGGAATACTGGCGGTTTTTTGGTGCATTTTTAAGGCAAATTCAAGGTTTTCTGTGCCAGTTAAGTCTGGATAAAACCCTAAGCTATGCGAAACAATCAGGATTTTACCTCGGTACTCGAGACGGTTACGAAGGTCAGTTCCTAGAATTTTACCACTTCCTCTGGTTGGTACAAGGCTCGAGGCAATAATTTTTAGAAGCGTAGTTTTACCCGCGCCGTTTGCACCGTATAAAGCCAGAATTTGATTTTTCGGCAGGACTAAACTTGTGCCACGCAGCACATAAGAGCGCTGGTAACGATGCACTAAGCCAGTTAATTCTACTGCGTTCACAGTATTAGTGTAACTCGAGTTATGCGGGACGAGGCAGGAAGATTAAAAACAGGAGGAAGGATTAAAGAGAAAAGAGGAAAAGGTCAAAACCATTTCCTCTTTCCTCTTTCCTCTGCCCCTAAACTCCGCAACCCGAGACAAGACGTTGTACAAATTTCTTGCCATCCCACTGCACTGCAAAAGTGGCCGAGTCTTCGTAAATGGCTTCAAAGTACAGCACCTCGAGTTTGCCATCACCATTTAAGTCTAAGACATTGACCAAATCCCAAACATCGGGATTGTTTTGCATTCCAGCCTCAATATCGGCATCGGTCGTGGTTTTTAAGTGGATTTCTTGACCCAAAGAAATAGTTTGGACTTTCCCAGCCACGATTTTACGAACCAACAGCAGACTGTAATCGCCTTTTTCGCCTCGAGCGCTTGGGAATAAACCACTGCGGTAGCCTCGAGTCGCCGCAATAATAATTTCGTCTTGCTTGTCGTTGTCAAGGTCGGTTTTGATTAAACTGGTGATCTTGACTTCGGGGTTTTTAAGCCCTAATTTCTCGAGGTATTCAAAAACCACGGCTCGGTATGTGCCACTATCGTTGGGCAGCACCGTCACGGCTCGAGGACGAAGATTCCAAGTCGCATTGGTGGCAATCACCCAGTTCTTAATGGCTGGGACTGGCTTTAATTTCACACCAAAAGTTTCTTCGCACGGCACACCATACGATTCTTTGGCTGTGCCAACACTGGTGCTAATGGTTTTACCGCCTATTGTCCAAAGCGAATTGTACTTCATACCAGCCGTAGCCACCGCTTTTTTACCATCGAGCCAAGTTGAACCAGACACACCGCCCAGCACTTCAAAAACATTTTCTGAACTTATTGGCGGATACCCAACTAAGAAAGTAGCATTATTTGGCGCAGCCGCCACACCCAAGGACAAAACAGCCAGTAGTGGTAAAAGTTTTTTCATTACCTTAAGCATACATGATTTTTTAATTCTGCTCGAGAATAGGTTTGGCTTATCTCTCACCCAGATTTTTGTTAGCATACGAGCCGTGAATCCGCTTGTTGGCATCATCATGGGCAGCCAATCCGACCTAGAAACCATGCAGCACACGGCTAACACCTTGCGTGACCTTGAAATTCCATTTGAAATGCGGGTGGTCAGCGCTCACCGCACCCCAGATTTACTTTTTGAATATGCCAAAAGCGCCGAGACTCGAGGGCTTGAGGTGATTATTGCGGGGGCTGGCGGCGCGGCACACTTACCCGGAATGGCAGCCAGTCAAACTGTTCTGCCTGTGCTTGGCGTACCAGTCCAGAGTAAAGCCCTAAACGGCTTAGACAGCCTGCTCAGCATTGTGCAAATGCCCGCCGGAATCCCAGTGGCGACGCTGGCGATTGGCAAAGCGGGGGCAGTCAATGCGGCACTTTTGGCGGCGGCAATTCTAGGCAATAAATACCCAAGCACCAAAGAAAATCTGCGTTTATTTCGTGAAAAACAAACGGCAGCCGTTCTCGAGAACAGCCAACTCGAGGGCAATTTATGATTCCGCCCGGCAGCACCATCGGTATTCTCGGTGGCGGGCAACTGGCACGAATGCTGGCACTGGCAGCCAGACCAATGGGCTATAACGTTGTGATACTTGACCCAGACCCAGACTGCCCAGCTTCTGGTGTGGTGGACGAAGTGATTGTTGGTTCATTTGACAGCCCGAATGCCTACGCACAACTGGCTCAGGTCTGCGATGTGGTGACTTTAGAATTTGAGAATATCCCGTCAGAACACCTCAAAGCCCTCGAGACAACCGTGCCACTTCGCCCAAGCCGCAAAATCCTTGAACGTAGCCGAGACCGATTACTCGAGAAGAGTTTTATCACCAAAGCTGGTGTGCGTTGCGCTCCTTTCCAAGCGATTTATGCCAGCAGCGACCTAGTAGCAGCCAGATACCCAGCGATTCTCAAAACTGCCACGTTAGGCTATGACGGCAAAGGACAAGCCAAGGTCTACACCCAACTCGAGGCGGTCAGGGCTTTTGAGCGCTTTGGTAGTGTGCCATGTGTTTTAGAAGGCATTGTGGATTTTTTTCTCGAGATTAGCGTGATTGTGGCACGTTCAAGTACCCAAACCAAATGCTTTCCAGTCTTTGAAAACCAGCATCAAAACGGAATTTTAGACATCACGCTTATACCGGCTCGGATTCCAGAAGAAACCAATGATAGAGCCAAAGAAATCGCGGTAAAACTTGCCAACGCCCTCGAGTTACATGGTCTGCTCTGTGTCGAAATGTTTGTGACGAATAACAGGCAAATTCTGGTCAATGAAATCGCGCCGCGTCCACATAACTCTGGGCATGTGACTATCGAAGCCAGTCAAACCAGTCAATTTGAACAAGCCATTCGTGCCATCTGTGATTTACCACTTGGCAGCACGGCAATGCACTCGAGTGGGGCAATGGCGAACTTATTGGGCGAACACATTTCCCCGACTGCCAACTTTGGTGCAGCTTTAGGGACTGGCGCGAAACTGCACTTGTATCAAAAGCGTGAAGCTCGAGCAGGGCGCAAAATGGGGCATTTAACCGCGCTTGGTGAAGATGCCCTCGAGACGGTTAAGGCGGCTCGGAATGGGCTGTAGCAGGGATAAAATGCAATTATTCAGAGCTTTGCAAATGCAATCTAAATGGGTCGTCTTTGATGAAACGCGTAAATTTTGCAATTTTTCCGTTTGCATCCTGTACTTGAAATACAAAATAGATTAAAATTGGGGAAAAGAAAATCGCAGAGAAAAGTATCTCTTTCCCATTAAGCCACGCAATAAATACATAGGTCA
>JAYWHB010000669.1:0-2391 GCA_043777915.1 Deinococcales bacterium | reverse complement strand
CTATTTGGATGTCTTCATCTAATCATGGTAGCTTGTGCGTATATCAAAGTATGGAAACTCCTCCCGACACCGATACACTGATTCAATTTGCACTTGGTACACTTGAACCCAATGAAGCTGCCCGAGTTACATTAGCCGTGGCACAATCGCAAGAATTGGCTTTAGAATTGGCAAAATGGCAAGGTATTTTGGCTGCGGTCGGGCAATCGGTGGAGCAAACTTCACCTTCGCCGATGCTCGAATCAAAAATTTTAGCCCAGATTCGCCTTAAAAATCGCGCCGCACCACGCCGATTTTCTCAACGCTCGAGAAGTCCTAGAGCCTTTGGGTCATTTTTTACTCGAGCCTTTCCAATTGCAGCGCTGGCTTTTGGACTGTTTTTTGCTTGGCGCAGCAACCAACTCGAGGGTCAAATTGTATCACTGCAACAACAAGCCAAGACTCGAGTTAGCGTCTTGTCCGAAAGTAAACTGGTCAAATTAGCCTCGAGTGGAAACGTCCCTATCGGACAGGCGTATTTAACCCCAGATGGCAAATTGGTGATTGCTTTGAAGTTGCCCGAACCTGTAACTGGCAAAACCTATCAGGCTTGGTTTATCACCAAAGGGGGACAAAAGCCTCAGCCACTCGAGACGCTGCAAACCAACCTCGATACCCAAGTGCCAAATAATGCGGCAGTGATTGCCATTTCACTCGAGCCAATCGGTGGGTCTACAACCCCAAGTGAAGTTTTGGGGGTTGGTGAAGTCAAGTTCTAGCCATTAGGGTTTTAGAAGTGATTTCTCGAGAACACCAAAAATTCTCCTGCTATCTTACAATAACTACTCGGTATTGTTAAATCAAGCTTTGAACTTTTCTCTGAGGCTTTTCGTACCTTGTGCTTAGAGCGGAGGTTTTTTATGAAAAGTACGCAGTTTTTGTTGTTGCTGGTTGGTGTATTAACGGTTGCTTGTATGCCAAAAAATGGTTCAGAATTTATCGCCAACAACGATGATTTTGCCAATTTTAGCAAATGGACTTTTGTGGATAAAGTCAGTGGAACATCTGAGAACATCAAAGATGCACATTTGGCGGAAAATCCTAATGCTTCTCGGACAATTTATGTTAAAAATAACGCTGACCGCACCGACAATGGCAAATTCCCAGTCGGTACGATTCTGGTTAAACAATACACTGATAAAAGCAACAAGCCCCTAGGTGCTACCGGCATGGTTAAACGCGGTGCTGGCTTTAACAAAGAATTTGGTGGCTGGGAATGGTTTGTGCTGGATGTGGCTACGGGCAAAATAGAGCTAGACAACACAGGAGCGCAAACCCGAGGCGCAATTGCCAAGTGCAACCAATGCCATGCTAAAACTGCCGAGAATGATTATGTGTTTACGCGCTAACGGCTCGAGGCAACGAAACTCTTGGCGATGACCTTTGAGTCTTGAGCCATGAGAAAATCAGGCTTCGGCTCGAGGCATGACCCCAATCTGGGCTTGACAATGAATCCGCAGTAACTCGAGCGGGGCAGAAAGGGCATTGTGTTGCCCTTGCACATAATCAAACATCACTCGAGAAACCGACAATAGCGCTAAAGTGGTTAAGTAGGTTTCTTTCAAGACCCAAGTTTCTAAGCCTTCGAGTTCTAAATTTGGGTCTTGAAGGTCGCGCATAAATTCTTTGGCAGTGGCTTTTTGGGTAAACACCAAGGCATATTTTTCTTGTCCAGACTGAACTGTGATGCGTTCATCTGGCAAGACGCGATTAGAAATAATAAACCAAGTCTGTGAAATTGGGTCTGGTTGCACTTGTTTAGGCTAACACGCGGTATGTCCAAACCCGTCGGACGCGGTATGTCTGTTCCCGTCGGACGCGGTATGCTAATCGGCATGACCCAATTGGCTGAACAACTCTATAACCTAAAATTTGCTTCTGATGTCGCCGTATCAAAAGACGGAAAATACGTGGCTTGCGTGGTTTCTGAAGTAGCAGAAGACAAAAAATCATACACTTCTGGGATTTATGTCTCGACCGATGATGCCGAGGTGCAACGTTTTACTTCGGGGAAGCACAAAGACGGCTCGCCAAAATTCTCACCAGATAACATGCAAATGGTCTTTACTCGAGTGGTGGACGGCAAACCACAATTGTTTATGATTTCAATGACTGGGGGTGAGCCACGGCAATTAACCAATCTTAAATCTGGGGTCTCGAGTCCAAAATTTTCCAATGATGGCACTCGAGTGGCTTTTTTATCTCGCGGCGATTGGACTGATGAAGTTCTAGTCGACGGACAACCAAAAGTCATCGAACAAGTACAGTACAAATCAAATGGGATTGGTGGGGTTGGCTTTGTAGCAACCGAACCCTTGGCGCTGTATATTCTGAGCCTTGAAACCGAAAAAA
>JAYWHB010000668.1:0-2392 GCA_043777915.1 Deinococcales bacterium | reverse complement strand
ATTACGTTATAAACAGTATCAACTTGATATAGTGTCTAATCTTGACGGATACCCAAGATATGGTATGCTACTTAAACTAAAGCACGAGATATGGGATTCCGATGTTTGAAAAAGCATTCAACCCCAAGCATCTGCAAAGGGGTAAAATGCAGGAAACTCAATTTGACCCCATTTTTCCCCTATTCGTCAACTAGATCTCAATCTAAATTCCCTCGAGACTGCTCGGGGTGCGTTGTTTGACCCAAAAACCCATCCGGAGGCAGCAAAACATGACCCAAAATACCACTTACCACTTCGACGACCACGCCCAAAGTATTGCCAAACGCCAATACATGCAGCCCGCCGATACAGACGTTTTTGGCATGTTCCAGCGTATCGCCAGTTGGGTCTCGAGTGCCGAAGCCACCCCCGAATTAAAAGCCAAATGGGGCGCGACCTTTTATGACCTGATGGCAAGTAAACGCTTCTGCCCCGGTGGACGGGTACTGGCAGGGGCTGGCACACAACACGGTAATGTTCTGAACTGCTTTGTCCAAGGCGCAACCGAACACGACCCAAGCAGTTTTCTTGGGGTCATGGAAGTGGCTAAAAAACTGGCTCTTGTCACCAAAGTTGGCGGTGGCAACGGCGTGAACTTGGATGTCTACACCCCAAGGGCAAGCACCAGCCGTTCAGACAATGGTGTACGTGGTTGGGCGTACATGAGCGCCACCCACCCCGATGTTGAAGATTTTATCAAGGGTTTAATGCGCCCACCAACCATGCCCGACGGTGAAAAACAACCGACCAGTATTCGCAATTGGAGCAAAGTGGTCTACGGTGTGGTCTCCCCTGCTCTATCCAGCCTCGCACGGCAATACGGCGTAAACCTCGTTGGTAGTCTACCCGATAATGTTAATGCCATTCACGACGACATGGGCGGGATTCTCGAGGCAGCCAAAATGGTCTGTGCCACTGCTAAGGCTGGCAATGAACCCCGCATAGATTTAAGTGGACTGCGCGAAGAAGGCGCACCGATTAAAGGTTCTGGCGGCACATCCAGCGGACCCGTATCGTTTTTATTCGAGATATTCGATAATTTTCTCGAGTGGGCAAATTTAGGGGCTGAACAATCTGGTCCAGTGGCTACACTTAGGTATTGCTATGCGCCAGTGTTGAGGGTTGTACGTCAGGGCGGAACTCGAAGGGGCGCTGGGATGGCAACCATTTCGATTGACCACCCAGATGTTTTGGACTTTCTAACCGCCAAAGACCTAGACCGCGAAACTGGCGAAGGTGATATTTCCACCTTTAACATCTCGATTTTGCCAACCGAGAAATTCTGGAATACCCTGCAAGCCGATGGACTGTGGAACATCGCGCCGCTCGAGGTGATGGGTAAGTACCATATCGTCAAGCTCGAGGGCGAGTACACCGGCACAATCCCTGTTTTACCAACTCGAGCATTGGACGGGGCAAAGGGCGTACCTGTGTATGTTGGTGGAATCCCAGCCAAGTGGTTATGGCGACAAATTGCCGAACATGCGTGGGCGACCGGCGAACCGGGTTTAATTTACATTGATAAAGTCAACGAATTGAGCGCCCTGAAGAACTTAGGTGAGCGCTATCAGATTAAAAGCACCAATCCTTGCGGCGAGATTCCTCTGACAGTAGGAGAACCGTGTGATTTAGGTGCAATCAACTTGGCAGCTTACGTGCAGAACAAAACTTTTGATTACACCACCTTCCGCACCGATGTCCGTGACTGCATTCGTTTCTTAGACGATGTTCTCGAGGTGAATGTCTTTGCTTTAGAAGATAACCGTGTTGCCAGTCAAAACCTGCGCCGCCTTGGGCTTGGCGTAATGGGACTTGCCGATGCGCTGATTTTAATGGGTCAGCGTTACGATAACCAACAAGGACGCGACACCATCCATAAAATCATGTCTGTGATGCGTGAAGAAGCGGTTATTGAAAGCCAAAACCTAGGTCTCGAGCGCGGCGTTTACCCAGTCTTTGAACAGAACCAAGATAAAATTCCCCATGCACCACGCCGTAATGTGGCGGTGCTGACGGTTGCACCAACCGGTACAACCAGTATGTTGATGGGGGTATCATCAGGCATCGAACCAGTCTTTAGTCCGTTTATTTGGCGTAAAATTGGAGCGGAATATAAAGCCCTAACTGCGCCATTATTCCAAGAACTGCTCGAGCAGTACCCAGCCCATGTTGGTTATGCCAAAAATAATGCTTGGGATTGGGATAAAGTCACCGATGCAATCGCCAGTAACCACGGGTCTTGTGTTGGACTCGAGTTTGTACCCGATGCAGTCCAAAGTGTCTTTGTTTGCGCCCATGACATTGCCCCACTTGACCATGTACGAATGCAAGGAACAGTGCAACAAGCCTTTGA
>JAYWHB010000667.1:0-2398 GCA_043777915.1 Deinococcales bacterium | reverse complement strand
TTAATCTTCTGATAGAGTTAAACATTTCAAAATTGTCAATAGCTGGCTTTGACGGTTTTAGTGATGATTCAACCAAAGATTTTGCAGACGATTTCTTGCAATTTGAAACATCCAATTCGGAATACAAAAACTCTCGGATTGCCAATTTCGTTAAGATGCTCGAGAATAGTTTAACGATTCATTTCCTCACTCCATCAATCTATCAAGCATTATGAGTAATAGTATTATTTACCCATATAACGTGATTATTTTTGATCTTGATGGTACATTACTTAATACTGAAATTGGTGTTATTGAATCTGTTGAATTCACCATTAGAGCGTTGGGCTTTGAAGAACTTTCATATTCGGAACTACGGAAATTTATTGGTCCACCTATTCAAGAATCTTTTAGGTCTAGGTATTCCTTAGATGATGTCTTGACTATCAAAGCCACAGAAGTTTTTCGAGATAGATACAAAAATCAAGGAATTTATCAAGCTTCAGAGTATGTTGGCATGAAAAATACGTTAATAAAATTACATGAATTGGGTTTTTTACTTGCAGTTGCAACATTTAAACGTCAAGACTATGCAATTAAGATGCTAGAACACTTTGGATACAAGGATTATTTTGTGTGCATTTTTGGCTCAGAAGAGGGAAAGAATTTAAGTAAACAAGACATAGTGCAAAACTGTATCGAATTCATCAATAGACCAACGGTCACAGACCATCTTCTCATCGGTGATAGCTTGTACGACTCTGTTGGTGCGAATGCCGCAGGTATTGATTTTCTGGGTGTGACATATGGTTTTGGTTTTCAAACAAAGACTGAGGTGCTGGAAGCGGGGGCTGTTTTTGTTGCTGAAACGCCGCTAGACATCAGTGATTTTTTATTAAATCCTTGATTATTGATTTAACACCCCTAGGACGTATTTCTAAGTAATTGGTGAAAGTATATGTTTATGGTAGTGCTATGAACCAGAGTAATGACAACAATAAGTCCACTCTTGCCTCTTCGGGGACTGCTGATTCTATTTCAGATACTCAATTACAAAAAGCCCTCGAGAAAATTCAACTCCTCGAGCAACAGTTAAACTTAAAAGTTGCCCCAAAACCAATTTCTAAACCCAGCCCTCTGCTCGAGCCTTTCGCTCAGCTTTGGCAGTTTCGGCATTTTATTTCCAGTTGGGTTTACCGTGATCTAATCAGTCGGGCAGTTCGTAGCCAACACGGTTTGTTCTGGATGATTTTTAGTCCTCTTGCCATGACTGGTATTTACATCGTGGCATTTTCTTCGATTATGACTGGTAGCATTCGTGGTTCTACCGACCCACTTATTTTTCCGCTTTCTATGACCATTGCTATTGCTGCTTGGAATTTATTTTCTGATTTAATTCTGCGGCTCATGGCTACATTTACTGCCAATGCTGCTTTAATCAAAAAATTAGCATTCCCCAGAATTTGCTTACCCGCCAGCATTATTCTAAGTGCATGGGTCACAAAACTAATTACCATGCTTATTATCGTTGCGCTTTTCGCATTATTTGGTAAATTACCTTCAGAGCATATTTTATGGTTTCCCTTACTGCTGTTTAGTATGTCTTCTTTGGCGATTGGCATCGGTATGATTTTGGCAATTTTTACCGTGTTTTTTAGAGATTTATCCCATGCCATTCCGATTGTTTTACAATCTTTTTTTTGGGTCACACCAATTGTTTATCCGCTTGATTCGCTTAAAAGCCCCTTAAAGGATATTATTCAGTTTAATCCGCTTGTGCCTATTGTTGAATCGTACCGTGATATTTTTGTGTTTCATCAAAACCCTAATTTTATGGGGTTGTTGTATGTGTTTTTGGTTGGTTTGGTTTTTCAAGCCATTGCTTTTTACTTATTTTCCAAAGCCCAAAAAGAAATTGTGGATGTACTATGAAGAAACTACTATGAATTATATCGAAGTGAGTAATATCTCCAAAGTTTATACGCAATACAACACCGAATGGCAGCGTTTTGCCAATTGGTTTGGTGGTAAATTCAAACCCAGAACTGTTTTTCAGGCTCTCGAGAACATCAGTTTTTCGGTGCAGGCTGGTGAAACCATTTCAATTATTGGACGCAACGGCGCTGGCAAAAGCACTTTACTTAAAATTTTGGCTGGCACTGCCTTTCCAACCACGGGTCTGGTCAGTATTAAGGGCAGTGTTTCGGCTATTCTCGAGCTAAGTTTGGGTTTTAGTCCAGATTACTCTGGCTTAGACAATGCCAAAAACGCCCTGAGTTTACGTGGTTACACCCGTTCCGAAATCGAAGCGGCATTACCGTATGTTCAAGAATTTTCCGAACTCGGTAAGTATTTCAAGGAAGAAGTCCGCACTTATTCTTCGGGCATGGGCGCACGCTTGGCTTTTGCGGTGGTAACA
>JAYWHB010000666.1:0-2401 GCA_043777915.1 Deinococcales bacterium | reverse complement strand
TCGAGGGCTAGATTCGGTGGTGCTAATTAGCACTTGCACCGCAATTTCGGGTTGCTCGAGGTGCTTTTTGTACTCACGGGCTATGGCAATCACATTTTCTAAAGATTCTGGCACGGTCTCCCCACCGAGTTTGCAAGTGGTACAGTCTGAGCGCAGCAAGGTTAATTCTTGTCCCCAAGCACTCGAAGCCAAAATCATGGCTGGCGTGACCCGCCCAAGGCATTCGATGGTGGCAGAATCGCCCGCTACTTTACTGCACTTTAAGCTGCTGGGTAGGCGCTCGGACTCGGTGGCTCTGGCGTGGGTTGTGCCTTGGGCTTTTAACTGCCCCAAAGGTTTAAGAATATCGTACTCGAGGGCAGCGCTCGGGCAAACTTGGACACACAAGCCGCAACCCGTGCAGCTTTCCGAGATTTCTGGCTTAAACCCCAAAGAAATTGCTTCGTGCGGACAAGCCTGCATACATTTATCACAGCCACCAACGGCGTTCTTCTCGAGTAAGCAACGTTCGCCAATGTAATTTGGACGCGGGTCGGTCAGATTAAAAACTGCATCGAGAAAGCCTTTTAACACCAGTGCAGTCTACCCGTAAAAATGAGGGGCGTAAAAATCAAAGCCACTCTTACACAATTTGTTCAAAAAACAACGTACACTGCGTATCTATGCAAAAAACCATAACTTTATTGGCGGCTTTTGGCGTTCTGTCTTTTGTTCCAGTCCTTGCACAAAGCACCCAAACTGGAACAGGTGGCGCAGTTGCCACAGTGGATTCTCGAGCCACCAAAGCAGCCTTGGAGGTGCTGCGCGGTGGTGGCAATGCCGTGGATGCGGCTGTGGCGGCGGCGGCGGTACTGAATGTGACTGACCCCTTTAGTGCAGGCATTGGCGGCGGTGGTTTTATGCTGATTTACAATGCCAAAACCAAGAAAGTCACCACCATAGACTCAAGAGAAAAAGCCCCCAGTGCCGCCACCGCCGCTTGGTTTAATGGCGCAAATGGACAGGCACTTGGTTTTGCAGAACGTGTCTCGAGTGGATTATCGGTGGGTGTCCCTGGCACAATCGCAGGTTGGGATTTAGCCTTAAAGCGCTATGGCACGAAGTCGTTAGCCGCGATGGTACAACCCGCGATTGGGGTTGCCACAACTGGCTTTGATGCCGACGCAACCTATGTTGCCCAAGTCGAAGGCAACCGTACCCGTTTTAGTTGGTTTCCAGCCACGGCTGCGTTGTACTTAACCAAAGATGGCAAAGCCCCAGCCGTGGGCAGCATGATTAAGAACCCAGATTTAGCCCAGACCTTTAAGTACATTGCCAGTGGCGGTTCAAAATGGTTTTACAATGGCACGTTGGCTCGAGAAATCAGTGCTAATGTGCAACGCCCACCCAGCATTGAAACCCCACCACAACCGATTCGAGGCGCACCACTAACCTTGGAGGACATGGCAGCGTATAAAGCCATCGAACGCGCTCCAACCGTCAGCACTTATCGTGGTCATACGGTGTACGGCATGGGCAGCCCTTCAAGTGGAGGCTTAACGACTTCACTGGCGCTTAATCTACTTGAGGGATTTGACCTAAGTGCCATGCCCAGAGAACAAGCCATGCACTACTACCTCGAAGCCAGCCGACTTGCCTTTGCTGACCGAGGTGTATTTATGGGCGATGCCGATTTTGTGTCTGTACCTGCCACGGGTTTACTGAGTAAAACCTATGCTACTGAACGCCGTAAACTGATGACCGAAAAGGCAGTCGAAAACCCAGCCGTGGGAAATCCTGTACCATTTAACTTAAGTGCGTATTTGCCTAATCCACTGGCGGTTTTTTCAAGTGAATCACCAGCCCAGCCTCGAGAAACCACGCATATCAGCACTGCTGATAAAGACGGCAACATTGTTGCTTATACCTTCACCATCGAAACCGTCGGCGGAAGTGGCATTGTCGTCCCCGGACGCGGATTTTTACTGAATAACGAACTGACCGATTTTGATGCTGTACCGAACATTGCCAACAGCGTAGCAGGCAACAAGCGTCCTCGTTCAAGCATGAGTCCAACCATTATTTTTAAGGACAACCAACCCAAGTACACCCTTGGAAGCCCCGGAGGAGCAACAATCATCACCACGGTACTCCAAAGCACCTTAAACCTGATTGATTTTGGCATGACCATACCGGAAGCGATTAACGCCCCAAGATTCTCGCAACGCAACGCCGCCAACACTGGACTCGAGAGTAGTGCTAACCCTGAATTGGTCAAAGCACTCTTGGCTCGAGGACACAAATTTGGTACTCCTGCCGAAATAGGTGCAGCCACAGGTATTTCATTTAATCCAGATGATTCTATGACGGCGGCTGCCGAACAAGTACGCCGAGGCAGTGGTGTGGCTGGCGTGGTTAATCC
>JAYWHB010000665.1:0-2407 GCA_043777915.1 Deinococcales bacterium | reverse complement strand
TCTTAACGGCATCAACGATTCTTTGGCGTAAATCCATAGATAGTGGTTTCATGGTTATAGTATAGCATTTGCCATATTTTAAGAAACCGCTATTAGTTCCGCATTTAACCCCAAAATTGAGTTTTTAACCCGTGAAATCTACTTGCCAGAAAACGCAAAACCCTGTCTTAAACAGGGTTTTCTTTTGGCGCACCCAGAGAGGTTCGAACTCCCGACCCGCGAGTTAGAAGCTCGCTGCTCTATCCGACTGAGCTATGGGTGCATCAGCGCCCAAGGATTCTAAAGCCAAGGCTCGAGAAGTGCAAGTGCAAAATATTTTATTGATACGCCCGAATCTCACCATCTAGCGTCACCAGATATAAAGCCCCATTCATGATTAACGGTGTGGCTTGAATACCCGAGCCAAGTTGCTCTGACCAAAGAATTTTGCCATCCTCAAGCCGCAGTCCTAAAACCTCGCCAGCCTCGCTACAGACATAAACAATGCCTCTGGAAATAATTGGGCTGGCAGTGATTCGCCCCAAGGTTAGCACTGTCCACAAATCATCACCGTTTCCCAGTTGGACTGCCCTGACCACACCCGTTTCGGCTTGCCAGTTGCATAAAATCACAATATTGCCAAAAATAGCTGGACAAGCCCAAACTTCGCCCTCAAGGTCGTATTCCCAACGGGCTTCAGATTCGGGTAGCCAACCACGTTCGGAGCGCTTTAACTCGAGGGCAGCCACTTCGCCTTGCCATGATGGAACAATCAAAAGTGCCGTTTCTTGGTTTTTAGGGTCGCGGACAATACTTGGCGTGGCTTGTACCCCTTCTAGCCCAAGTTGCCAAATTCGTTTACCATTTTGTAAATTAATTCCTGTAACACTGCCATTTTCATCGGCGAGAATCGCACTACCCGCCCAGATGATTGGGCTGGCAGCAAAACCAGCACTGCTCGAGAAAACCCAATCGGATTTTCCATTTTTGAGGCTCGAGCAGCCACCATCTCTGCCTGCCACCAACCATGTGTTTTTATAGGGTGTTGGGGCAGTCGCAATTTCGGCTTGTCCTTTGTGCGCCCAGAGGACTTTTTTAGATTGCCATTCGATGGCTCGAGTCATCCCGTCCCAACCGCTAAAAATAATTTGAGTGCCTTCAAAAGCAGCTGGTGCAGTCAATTCATCTTGGGTTTGAAAGTCGGCAAATACTGTACCGCTCGAGGCACTGAGCAGGTTCATTTTGCCGTCCCGAGTGCCAATCGCTAGGGTATCACCTGAGCCAGTAATGGCTGCCCCCCAACTGACTTCGCCAGATAACTGGGTTTGCCAAGTCAAACGCAAACGATTTGGTTTGGCAGCACCACCGGGATGCACCCCAGTACGACAGCGCCCACCTCGGTAATGGCTGGGAAAATGGGTTTTCTCGAGTCGGTCAAGGGTTTCTTCAAAACGTTCGGCAGCGTTGTTTGGGCGCTCGAGAGGGTCTTTATCTAAAAACTCGAGAATTGTTTCGGAAATAGCAACTGGCAAACTTGAGTTGTGTTCCTCGAGAGGCTTGGGCTTTTCGTAGACATGTTGGTACAAAACCCCTTGGTCGTTATCGGCTTCAAATGGGGCAACCCCAGTGGCGCTACGGTACAAGACTGCCCCAAACGAATAAATATCGGATTTCGCCGAGATACTTGTGCCTTTGGCTTGTTCGGGTGCCATGTACTGCGGTGTCCCAAGCGTATAGCCCGTGCGGGTTAAGTCCCGCGTGGCATCGGACACATAGACCAAACCAAAATCCATGATTCGCGGATGCCCCTGAGCATCAATTAAAATGTTGCGTGGCGTTAAATCGCGGTGAACCAATTTAGAATCGTGCAGGTACGCTAATCCCCTTGAAGCCTCTTTTGCAATCCGTAAAAACCGCTCGAGTTCTTCGGGGTTGTCTTCTAAAGGACCCAGACTCGAGATATGCCCACCAGTCAAAAGTTCCATCGTAAAAAAAGCCCGACCATCTTCTTCGCCAAGGTCATAGATGCCAATAATATTTGGGTGCGCCAATCTCGAGAGGGTGCGGATTTCACGCCTAAAACGCTGTCGGTCGGTCGGTGGAACATATTCGTGCAGCACTTTTAAGGCAACATCACGTTTAAGAATCGTATCGTATGCCCGCCAGACCACCGCCATACCGCCCTCGCCGACAGGTTCACGCAATTGGTAACGCCCAGCCAGCAGCGTAGGTTTAGGGGCTTCAGGCTCAGACACGCCCAACAGTCTAACGCAACTACCTTAAGTTTTTCCCTTTCGCCTTTTGCCCTTTGCCTTTCGCCTCTTTTTGCCTTTCGCCTATTTTTGTCTTAAACTAAACCCATGCACCTTTACTTACTTCGTCATGCTCACGCCGAAGACCTCGAGCTTGGACACCTTGACCAAAACCG
>JAYWHB010000664.1:0-2407 GCA_043777915.1 Deinococcales bacterium | reverse complement strand
AGGAAGCCACCAATCATATGGCTGGCTTAAAAATAGGTATTCGCAGCATGAGCCAAGCCGTCGAGACCTTATCTGGTGGGCAACGTCAAGGTGTGGCTGTGGCTCGCAGTGCTGCCTTTGCCCGCCATGTGGTGATTATGGACGAACCAACTGCCGCTTTAGGGGTCAAAGAAGGCAATATGGTACTCGATTTAATCCGCCGAGTGCGTGAAAGTGGCTTACCTGTGATTATCATTAGCCACAACATGCCACACGTTTTTGAAATCGCCGACCGAATTCATGTTCAGCGCCTAGGCAAACGCGCCGCCGTGGTTAATCCCAAGAAAATCAGCATGTCCGACACGGTTGCGATTATGACAGGGGCGATGAAAGTCGAAGATATTCCAAACGAGGTATTGGCATGATGCTAGGGAAAAAGGAAGGTTTATGATTTCTCTAAAATCAATTTCCCGATTTGGGAATGAATCATCATTGACCGCAAAGGGTGAGGCATGCCTCACCCCTACGGTAAAAGCTGTTCTAAACCGTAGGGGCAAGGCATGCCTTGCCCACTGAGAAATAATTCATTAAGGTTTTTCTTTTTCTGTTTTTATGTTCCTAGGACTTGACCTTGGCACGGGTTCTTGCAAGGCGCTGCTGTTAAGTGCCGATGGGGAGGTGCTGGGTCAAGCCTCGAGAAACTATGCAGTCATTGCGCCCCAGAACGGTTGGGCAGAGAGCAACCCGTTCGAGTGGTGGGAAGCGATTGGCGCAGCGACAAGGGAAGCAGTTGGTGGCTATGGGGCAGAAGTCTCTGCCATAGGCTTATCTGGGCAGATGCACGGCACAGTGCTTTGTGATGCACAGTGCCGACCAATTCAAAATGCAATTTTGTGGTCAGATACCCGCTCGAGCAGTATTCTCGAGGACTACAAACAATTGTCAAGCACGCAACTCGAGCGATTAAGCAACCCGATTGTGGCTGGGATGATGGGCGCGACCCTGCTTTGGTACAAGAAAAACTTTGGGTTAGACGGGGTTAAATGGGCTTTACTGCCCAAAGATTGGTTGCGATTTTGCTTGACTGGCACAATTGCGACTGACCCTTCGGATGCGTCTGCGACCTTGCTTTATGATTTACAGCAAGATGATTGGTCTTGGGATGTCTTTAAAGCACTTGATTTACCAAAAATCGTACCAGAAGTGCTTCAGTCTACTTCTATTGCTGGTGGTTTAACTCAAGAGGCAGCGCTTCACCTTGGATTACAGGCAAGGATTCCAGTTGTAACTGGTGGTGGCGATACGCCCTGTGCGATGCTTGGCAACGGGATTTTAGAAACTGGCACAGCCCAATTAAGTGTCGGGACTGGCGCACAGATTATTGTGCCAATCCCAAGCGCTCAATTTGGGAAATCTACCCATTGTTACCGCACTGTCCTCGAGAGTAATGCCAAATACTACGCCATGAGCGCGATGCAAAATGCTGGCTTGGCACTCGAGCGGGTCAGGGGTTGGCTTGGTATAGACTGGGCAACTTTCCATGACTTGGCGTTTAGCGTACCCAACACCCAAAACCTGATTTTTTTGCCGTATTTAAGTGGTGAACGCACCCCGCACTTAAACCCAAACGCCCGAGGTGCATTTCTCAATTTAGGCTTACAGCATGAAAAAGCGCATTTGGCTCGAGCCGCCCTTGAGGGTGTGGCATTTGGTATTGCTGACGGACTGAGCGCCCTCGAGCAAACTGGCTTGGTCATTCCAGAATTACAACTGGTTGGCGGCGGTACACTTGACTCACGCTGGCAACAACTCTTATGCGACGTTCTCGAGAAACCGCTCTTCTCGAGCGGCACAAGCAACGCTAGTGCCAGAGGCGCAGCATTACTGGCAGCCCTTGGCATTGATAGATTTGAGAATGCTTTTCAGACCACACAAAGGCTGCAAAAAGCCAAGCTAATTGCCCAGCCTAACGCGAATCTCGAGGTGTTGCAGCAAACTCGAGCCAAGTTTAGAGCCGCTTATGCTCGGGCTTAAACAATTTTCCTTTCTTGACCTTTCCGATTTTTGTATTCCTGTGCTACCCTACCGACAATTGTTGGTTTGAAGGGGAATGATTTGTGAGTACACTTGTAATTGTTGAATCGCCAGCCAAGGCAAAAACCATTGGGAAATTCCTTGGGCGTGGTTATGTGGTCGAGTCCAGCTTTGGTCATATTCGTGATTTGCCCAAAGGCGCGGATGAAGTCCCAGCCAAGTACAAAGGCGAGGCTTGGGCAAGGCTTGGCTTAAACATCGAAGCGGGGTTTGAACCGCTCTATATTGTTAGTGCCGAGAAAAAAGCCCAAGTTGCCAAACTCAAAGCCCTTGCCAAAGACGCGACCGAAATTATTCTGGCGACCGACGAAGACCGTGAAGGCGAAGCGATAGC
>JAYWHB010000663.1:0-2408 GCA_043777915.1 Deinococcales bacterium | reverse complement strand
TTTGCCTATGACCTGTGGAAAGAGTCCGCCTTGTGTTCCCCACCAGGCTTTGCTGGTGATCAAGAGATTGGTGCATGGACTGCTGCTTTTAACGCTGTAGGCAAGGGCTTTAAGACCAACGGCTAAATGAACAATATCGCTGGCGGTGTTGTCGCTGCGTTGGATGGTTCTCTGCAACAAATACGACAATGAATTGCTACCTGATGGGAATTTCTCGATACTCTGATTTTGTGGTGTGGTGACGAATTTTTGATTGAGTGCAAGGCGTTTTTGGTCAACTTTCTGGAGCGCATCAAAAACCACCAGTGATTTGTACATACTGATGGTTGGGAAAAAGGTATTGACTGTTCCGTAAGCAATGCTCTGACTCGGGGACGATTCACCTTTTTTGTAGTAATCAGCAAAGAAACCAACCCGCCCAGTGACACTTTTGGGTAAGGGGAGTGTGGAGGTTTGGGCTGGCAATAATTCGCCGCAAACATCTGAGGAAACAAGGCTTTGTGCAGCGCTGCTGTAAAGGGAAAAAATCGGTGTTGACACAACGAAGATAAGAAAGCACCACTTATTCATCGATGTGAATCCTAAACAACGAAGCCTGTTGGTGTCAAACCGTTTACTATGGGGTTTGACTTCTCTAAAAATCAAAAGTGTTTTGACCTCAAAGGTGATGAATTATAAGCCTCGTTATACAGTAAATTCAGAAATTCTTTAGAATTTCTGAATTTGCCGTGAATCTCGGTGGCTGGCAGCCTTGAGGGATTTGTTGTAGCCCGTGGTGGCTTCTTGACCCGTAAAGCAGCACCTCACGGGCTTGGGTCGCTCGAGAACCGAGTACACCATTGCCTCTATTCCATATTCTAAAATCTGGAATAGAATATGGTATGGAACTCAAACCACAAGACTTACTGGTCAGCCTGAAACTTTGCTTAAACCACAGTCAGAAACCTACTTACAACCAATTGGCTGATTCGTTAGGTATGGAAGAATCGGCAGTGTACCGCGCTGTTAAACGCGCCCAAAACAGCCGATTACTTCACCCCACAGAATTACGTCCAATGTTTGCAGCCATTGAAGAATTTATGATTCATGGGGCAAAGTATGCTTTTCCAGCCCATTACACCGGCGCATTAACTCGAGGTGTACCAACGGCATATGCTGCACCACCATTAAGCGATTTGATTGTGGCTGATAATGAACCTGTTCCTGTTTGGTCTGATGGTCATGGGACGGTACGAGGCACACCGCTTTCACCACTTTACAAAACAGCCGCCTTCGCTGCTAAGAATGATGAAAAACTGTATCAATTACTGGCTTTGCTTGATGCTATTCGCATTGGACGGGTGCGCGAACGCGAACTTGCAAAACAACAAATTAGCCAAATTCTGAAAATAGCTAGGAACGATGTATCCACTCGTACTCTTGAGGTACGAGCATGAAAAATACTCGCAATACACTGATGTTAAACCAAGTGGCAAACCGCTTAAAACCACTGCTCGAGCAACTGGTCTTTGTGGGTGGAGCAACCGTAGATTTATTACTGACCGACCAAGCAGCCCAGACCGCCCGACCAACTGAGGATGTGGACACGATTATCAATGTGACCAGCAAACACGCTTATGACCAGATAAGCCAGATTTTAATGACTTTAGGCTGGCAAAACGATACCGAAAGCGGTGTGATTTGTCGGTGGGTACAGAATAGTTTGATACTGGATGTGATGCCCACCAAAGAGGAGATACTGTCCTTTAGTAACCCTTGGTATCCAGAAGCGATTGAGAACAGTCAGCGCCACGAACTCGAGTCTAACGTGATATTTGCCAACAGTGCGCCGTACTTTATTGCCAGTAAACTGGTTGCATGGAAACAACGCGGTCAACAAGATTACATGACTTCCAAAGACCTTGAGGACATTGTGCTGGTTTTTGATGGACGTATTGAGCTTCCCGAGGAAATAAAGAACTCCAAAGCCAATGTACAGGCTTTTATTGCAGCAGAATTAACGGTGCTGCTCGAGGATCAACGATTCCTTGAACTAATCGAGGGGTTTGTACCGTATGACCAACCAGAACGGGCTTTTATGTTGGTGCAACGAATGAAAGCGGTAGCCCGTGCTGGCGGCTCGAGGGTTTCTGTAGCCTAGCAGTGAGGGAATTCATCCTATTAAGGTGTTGGCAATGGTTGGTACAAAAAGCGCTGGCAGATAAACTCGAGACAAGATTCAAACGATGCGCCATGACGACCACCAAACACCCTGTTATACGTTTGGTCTGAGACACCAAAACCATCTTCTTGTGCATCCACAATATAAGCAACGATAATGTCGTTCAGCAGGACTTGATGGGTGACAGTACAACCTTTATCCCAATCCACTGGGTTCACAAGCAGAGGTTGAAATTTGATGTTCGTAG
>JAYWHB010000662.1:0-2410 GCA_043777915.1 Deinococcales bacterium | reverse complement strand
TGATTCCCTTAATCCCGCACAGCGAGCGGCTGCCGAACACTTACATGGACCTGCGCTGGTGTGGCAGGGGCTGGGGCTGGCAAAACCAGTACGGTGGTGCGGCGGATTGCCTATCTGATGGAGGCACACGGGGTCTACCCGAACGAAATTCTGGCGGTGACCTTTACCAATAAAGCGGCTGGCGAACTCAAAGAACGGGTCAACCATTTAATCGGTAAACACGCCGAACAAATTTGGGTCACGACTTTTCACAGTGCTGGTGTGCGAATTCTGCGAAGCTATGGCGAGTTCGTGGGTCTTAAAACTGGTTTTGTGATTTATGACGATTCTGACCAATTGGACATTCTAAAAACGATTCTCGAGGGGATTTCCGGGGCAGGAGATTACAACCCACGTTACTTACGAAGCATCATTGACCGTGCCAAATCAAACCTCTGGACTCCACAAGACCTTGGGGTGCAAGGCGAAGAGTACATGTCTGGAATGCCCAAGGATGTTGTTGTGGAATCGTACAGGCGTTACGAAAGCGCCATGCGCCGTGCCAATGCAATTGACTTTGGGGATTTACTGGTTATGACCGTAAAACTCTTTCGGGAACGCGAGGATGTTCTCGAGCGAATCCAGAATCGGGCGGTTTTTGCCCATGTGGACGAGTACCAAGACACCAATAAAGTCCAGTACGAAATGACCCGCTTGTTATCCGAAAAATACCGCAACTTAATTGTGATTGGCGACCCAGACCAGAGTATTTATGCCTTTCGTGGCGCAGATATTCAAAACATCCTCGACTTTCAAAAAGATTACCCTGATGCTGCCATTTACCGCCTCGAAGCCAATTACCGCAGCAATGCACGGGTTCTCGAGATAGCCAACGCCTTAATTAAACACAACTCTGAACGGCTCGAGAAGAATTTAGTAGCGGTTAAACCAGCCGGTGAACCAGTGCGTTTTTACCGAGCGCCAGACCACCGCGCCGAAGCCGAATTTGTGACCAATCGCATCGAAGCCTTGCGTGGAAGCGGCTCTGAGTACAAGAAAATAGCGATTTTATACCGCACTAACGCCCAAAGTCGGGTTCTCGAGGAGCGCCTGATGCGTTCTGGTGTGCCGAGTAAAATCGTGGGTGGCATGTCCTTTTATGACCGCCAAGAAATCAAGGATTTACTAGCGTATGCGCGTGCAGCAGTTAATAACTCGGATGACCTCGCCATGAAACGCGCCATGAAACGCCCACGCCGAGGCATTGGCGACACGACTTTAGAAAAACTCGAGACTTGGGCAAAACTCAGCAACACTTCGCTCTTAACCGCACTCTTAAAAGGAGACGAAATTCTCGAGCGTGGCGGCAATAAATGCGAGGAATTTGGCAAGTTGATTCTCGAGTTATCCGAGTATTCATCAGCCCACAGTGCCGAGGAATTCTTTAGGTTAGTGATAGACGTAACGGGTTACAAAGCCATGCTTGAATCGGAAATCAAAACCAATAAATTTGAAACCGAAGCAAGGCTCGAGAACATCAACGAACTTGTCAATGCCGCAGCCGAATGGGACGGAGAGAACCATGGCACAATCCTCGAGTTCTTAGATGATAGTGCGCTTTTAAGCAGTGTAGACGACATGCGAACCAAGCGCGATAACAAAAACACCCCCGAGGACTGTGTGACGATGATGACCCTGCATAATGCCAAGGGTCTCGAGTTTGAGAATATTTTCTTGGTTGGTTTTGAAGATGGGCTTTTACCGCACCGCTCGAGTATTGTTGAAGCGGGTGGCATCGAAGAAGAACGTAGACTTTTGTACGTTGGTATTACCAGAGCCATGGAACGGCTTTGGATTACGATGGCAGAATCTCGGCAAGTCTACGGGAAAACCATGCCTAGCGAAGAATCACGGTTTTTGCGTGACATCCCACAAGATTTGATGGCACAAGTCAATTTATTTAATGAACCACATGGCGCAAGAATTGACCCACAACGTACTCCACCAGCCCTTCAAGCCAAGCTCGAGGCGGCTGGCGGGGCAGTGCTGAGCTTAAAGGGTGGGGAACGCGTCAAGCACCCCAAATTTGGCATCGGCAAGGTGCTGGCAGTGACGGGTATCGGCGATAGGCTTGAAGCAATGATTCATTTTGAGGCTGGGGCTAAGAAATTACTGGTCAAATACGCCAATTTGCTGCTCGAGGCTTAAAAAACTTGATTCATTAAAAATTGCCGAGGCAAGCCTCGGGGTATTAAAATAGCTTCTTATCGAAAACAATGTTTCAAGAACTTAAGGAAAAGCACAAAAGCTCGCCGCTTCGTGGCAAGACCAAACTTTCGACTTTGCGACGGTCTGCGGCGTTTAATACTCCAGACTGGCGCAAATCTGGCGCAATAAGCTGTAGGTCTATCACCGGAAGCTCGAGGCTAAT
>JAYWHB010000661.1:0-6690 GCA_043777915.1 Deinococcales bacterium | reverse complement strand
GTTGTCTTGCCAAGGCTGCAACAACCGAAATTTACAGCAATCAGTGCGATTGATCCTGTTTCGGGTGTAGAAACTTTGCTCTATCATCCACGAACCGATATTTGGGCAGAACATTTTATTTGGAGCGATGACACAACCACACTGATTGGTTTGTCTGCCACGGCTCGAGCGACCATTCAAAAGCTGGACTTAAATCGTTCTCGAGTGAAAAATCTTAGAAGAGTTTTGGCTTTGGCTGGAGAACATCCAAAGTAATTTCAGGTTGCACCATGAATTTGCGAGGTGGCAATCAGCCTCGAGCCGTGAGCAGTTTTTTCTCGAGAATTTTTAGGTCAATTTATACTGTTTAGAACAATATAAACCAAGCTGTTTGCAAAAAAATATGGGGGGGGGGGTGCTATACTTTTCACAAGTCTGTGGAGGAACAGTGAATAAACCAAGTTTAGAACTGATTTGTGAAATGCCTAAATTCAAAATTGAACTCGAGGCATTCGTGCGTACTTTAGGTTATGAAATTTGTTCTCATGCCCAAATTATGGTGCTGGTAGATGCCCGAATGGGAACGGCATTACGCTTTCTCGAGATTCACGGTAAAACAAAATCTACTTTGGTAATTACCGATAACACCTGTCCAGTGTATCATCAGTGTTTAGAGGGTTTTAATCCAGAGGGACTTGCCTTTAACAGCAATGGCGCAGGACAAATTATAGAAGCAGTAGCCGCACTGCAAGATAAAAAAATATTCAACAATCTGCCCAAGGCACGAATTAAATTCTCACCTCGAGACTTAAAAATTGCACAGCACTTGGCAAGGGGCTTGTCAAACAAAAAGATTGGACAGGTACTAGGTTTAAGCGAAGCCACTGTGGATACATACGTTAAAGAGGTTCTCGAGAAAGCCCGTTTAATCAGTGCAAATGGTGTGATTGAAAACCGTACACAATTTGCTTTATGGTTCTGGGGACAAGACCATGTACTGGATACTTTGTAGTACTCTTCCCCATTTACCCTTCCCCAAAGTAGGGAGGGTAAATGGGGATAGTAATTTACTCAAAACTCGAGTTTAATGGTTTGGTCTTCGAGGATAAATTTACAGCTTTGAGGAGATCAACTATGAGAAAAATCGGTATAGTTCTGCTTGCAATATTTTCGTTTTTTGGCGCAGCTTCTGCAAGAGATTGGGATGTCGTTGCTGCTTGTCAAAATAATGCAGGTTGTGCATCTTGTCTTGTATCTGGAACGAAGATTACGATGTCAGATAGGAAAGTTGTGGCAGTTGAAAAAGTCGCGCTTAATTCTTCGGTTTTATCACCTCAAAAAAGCCTGCTCCAACTTGTCAGTTTGAAACCAAATGTGTCATTCACAAAAAATCAAGTCTCAACAGTTGCGAAATCAAAAAACACACGGTCTTTGTATGTACTAATTGATTCAAAAGGTAATTCTCTTACTGCAACAGACCATCACCCTATTGCTACCCTTAATCGTGGGTTTGTTCAGTTGAGCAACTTAAAGGTAAGTGACGTACTAATCACACTTAATGGCAATTCAAAAGTATCGTCTGTAAAGCTATCTCCAAGAAAGGACACGCACGTTTATAATCTTGTAGTTGGTTCAACCGATGTGTCAGATGCTTCTAATCATAGCTACTTCGCCAATGGTATTTTGACTGGCGATTTATATGTACAAGCAGCCTTGTTCTTTGGTTACAAAATTAGTTTTTAGTCGATTGGGGGCAATCTGCCCCCTTTATTTTTTTGGAGGAGATGATGGAAGTTTCTATCTGCACACAAGATTCAGTTGTGTTAATGCTCGAGAATTATGGGAAATTTACGAATATGGTAGACTCAAAAGATTATGCAAAAAAACGATTAAAACCGTTCACGGCTGAACAAATCCAAATAGCACTTAAGGATTTTAGAGTAGTATTATCAGATGGTACAATTATTGCCAGCGCCTATTTTCATCCAGGTGGTTGGGTACAAGAAGCTTCTTTTTCAGATATAGAGGCTTTTTCTTTTTTAGTCAATGAAGCAAATAAACAGTCATTGGTCGAAGGAGAAGACCCTTATTTTTTTCAGCTTAATAATTACCCAGAGAGTACCTACGCGAAAATAGAAGAAGCCTTAACTAAAATAAACTACGTCAAAGACATAGATTATGATATGAAACTAAGTATTTTTGGTCTTCACTACGAAAAAGATAATTATACCGATTGGACTGAAGATAAAGATTCGGTATTTGAGCAGGTCTATAAAAAAACAACCAGAAACCCCTATCCTTGGCACATTATTAAATTTCAAACAGGTGGTGGGAAGTTCGAGCCTCTGCTATGGAAAATCAGCAAGGAAAACGATTCGATAATAGGTGTGAATTCGCCGACAAAAGTTACCTATAACCCTAACGTCTACACCATCGTCGTTGCTAGTGGCAATGAAATAAGTTTGAAAACATTGGTACAAGCAAGTTTAGCCGATTTAACAAGCATTGCCCCAGATGCAGATATAGTGACCCATTGTCTATCAAAAAAACTATCATTTTATGAAACCCTTGGATTTCAAATCACAGGTTCACGACCTCATTTTCGAGTTCCTTTAGCAAATGCCGCAAGTGTCTAGTTATAAATTCTCGAGCCAAGCACAAAAACCCCCAAGTCATAACTTGGGGGTTTCTCGAGCCGTGAATTTAATCGCCGGCTGGTGCTTGTATCTGTGCGCTGCCGCTCTGAGCAAGTCGCGTGGCACGGTCGTTGCCCTCGAGAACTTTCTCTCGCAAACGGTCATCCATAACCTGAATTTCTTTAACTTCGGCAAGCCCTGTTCCTGCGGGAATCAACTTACCAAGAATCACGTTTTCTTTAAGCCCAATTAACTCGTCTACTTTGCCCGAAACACTGGCTTCGGTCAGTACGTGCGTAGTGTGCTGGAAACTGGCAGCACTTAACCATGACTTGGTAGACAGCGCACTCTTGGTAATGCCCATCAGTTTTGGCTTCCATGAAGCTGGATTCTTGCCAGCCTCCTCGAGACGGTTGTTCTCGGTTTCAACATCGAATTTCTCGAGAACTTGTCCTTCGAGGAATTCTGAATCACCTGTATCCTCGAGAATTTCGACATACTTAAACATTTGCTTAACAATCAACTCGATGTGCTTGTCGTGCAACTTCACGCCTTGCTGACGGTAGACTTGTTGAATGCCGTCCACGAGGTAACGTTGGGCTGCCTCTACGCCTTTGGAATCAAGCAAGTCTTCTGGGTTGATTGCGCCGCGTGTCATGACTTGTCCAGCTTCTACTTTGTCGCCTTCGCGTACCAGTAAACGGGTGTTGCGTTCGACTTTGTATTTCTTGGCAATGTCGTTGTCGGTGACGCTAAGGATAATTTTGTCGCTGCCTTCTTCATCGGCTATCGAAACAATACCGTCAATTTCGGAGAGCGTTGCTTTGACTTTTGGCTTACGGGCTTCAAACAACTCGACCACTCGAGGCAGACCTAGGGTGATGTCCTGAGCGCCAGCCACACCACCGGTGTGGAAGGTACGCATTGTAAGTTGTGTTCCTGGTTCTCCGATGCTTTGCGCCGCAATTACGCCAACCGCTTCGCCTTTAGAAACAAGTTTGGCTTGGGATAAATCAAAGCCGTAGCACTTTTGGCAAACTCCTGCTCGAGTGCGGCAAGTGATTGGACTACGAACAGGGACTGCCCCGATTTCTTTTTGGTGCTTCAAAATCAGTTTTACTTCGTCGGTGTTTAGTAAGCGGTTTGCCTCTAAGGTTTGTCCACCAACTTCTAGGTCTGCACCAAGATGACGACCATATAAGCCCATTTCGACATCGGAGGACTTGCGGAGTTTGCCGTCAGTCTCGAGCAGCGGGATGCTTAAGTAATCCGAAGTTCCGCAGTCAGGTTCACGCACCACAATTTCATGGGCGACATCGTGGAGTTTACGGGTCAGGTAACCAGAGTCGGCAGTACGAAGCGCCGTGTCCGCGCCACCTTTACGAGCGCCGTGGGTGCTGGTGAAATACTCGAGAACGTTCAAGCCCTCGCGGAAATTGGTGCGGATTGGTAGTTCAATGGTGTCGCCGTTTGGCTTTTGCATCAAGCCACGCATTCCCATGAGTTGCCTAAGTTGTTGTTTGTTACCACGCGCACCTGATTGGCTCATAACGTAGAACGGGTTTAGGGGCAGGTTCTTCTCGAAGTTGGCGTAGGCGGCGTTGGTGACATCTTCAGTGGTGTTTGTCCAGAGCGTAATCACTTGGCGGTAACGTTCTTCTTCGGTCACTAAGCCCATGTCGGAATCTTCGTTAATCTGGGCAAGTTCAGCATCGGCTAACTCGAGTAAGCGGACTTTCTCGACTGGGATAACTGCGTCGTCAATGCCTACGGTCACACCACTGGTACTGGCGAGCTTAAATCCAGCACTCTTGAGCGCATCGAGGATATTGGCGGTTTTTTCGACACCCATTGTTTTGAAAATGTCAATCACCATGTCGGTCAAGGGATTTTTGCCGTATGTGGTGGTTAAATTCACATATTCACGGTTCATGGTGCTGCCGTCTTCAGTGATCGTTTCGTTGACCATCCGACGGAACAAAGCGCGTCCGGTGGTGGTCTCGACGATTTGTGAACCACTGACCAAATCAAGGCGAACCGAAACAGTGTCTTGGGTGTCTATTTCGCCGCGATTGACGGCTTGTAGGGCTTCATCGAGGTTGGAGAAGATGTATTTGATTGCGCCAGCCGTGGTTTCTTTACCAGCCACGACAATTTTACTGTTGAGGTCAAGTTTATTCTTGTTGTATGCCTCGAGTGCCGCGCTTGGGTCTTTGAATTTCTCGCCAACACCTTTGTAACCCGGGCGTGGTTGGGTCAGGGTGTAGATACCAAGAATAATGTCCTTGGCGGGTTTTACGTTTGGTTCGCCATTGGCAGGCGAAAGCAAATTGTGTGCCGAAAGCATCTGAATACGGGCTTCAGCTTGGGCATACGGCGAGAGTGGGACGTGAATCGCCATTTGGTCGCCGTCGAAATCGGCATTGAAGGCTTCGCAGACCAAAGGATGCAGTTGGATAGCCTGACCTTCGACCAAGACTGGTGTAAAGGCTTGGATGCCAAGACGGTGCAAGGTCGGAGCGCGGTTGAGCAGCACCACTTTGTCTTGGATGACTTCTTCGAGCGCGTCCCAAATTTCGTCTCGAGTATCGCGGTAACGTTCTAAGAGCTTACGGGCTTGTTTGATGTTGGTGACAACACCTTTTTCCTCGAGAACCTTAAATAAGAACGGCTTGAATAACTCGAGTGCCATGCGCTTAGGCAGTCCGCATTGGTGCAAACGAAGTTGCGGACCAACCACAATGACCGAGCGCCCAGAGTAATCTACGCGCTTACCGAGCAAGTTCTGACGGAAACGACCTTGTTTACCACCGAGTAAATCGGTCAGGCTTCGCAGGGCGCGGTCTGAACCGGGGTGAGTGACGGGTGTGCCACGACGACCGTTGTCAATCAGGGCATCCACGGCTTCTTGCAGCATCCGCTTTTCGTTACGCACAATCATTTCTGGTGCGCCTGTGGTCATCAGTTTTTTCAGACGGTTATTGCGGTTGATTAAACGGCGGTACAAGTCGTTCAAATCAGAAGTCGCAAAACGTCCGCCATCCACTTGAACCATTGGACGCAAATCTGGTGGCATGACAGGAACAGAATCGAGAATCATCCATTCTGGACGATTGCCGCTCTTGCGGAATGAACGGGCAACTTCAAGGCGCTTACGGGCTTTGGCTCGTTTATGGCGGCTTGGGTTGGTCATTTCTTCGTTCAGTTCGGCTTCTAGGGTCTCGAGGACAATGCCCTCTAAAAGTTGCTTGATCGCTTCTGCACCCATGCGGGCTTCAAAGTCGTAGGCTTCAACCACACGCACTTGTTGGCGCACAAGGTCAATTTCGATTCGACCATGAATATCGGATTTTACGATACCTTTGTCGGCTAAATCATCGCCTGGTTCTACACGGTCGCCATTGACCACAATCGGTTCGTCTTCGTACTTATGAAGTTTTGCACGAGAGACGATGATGCTGGCGGGTTCTTGTAGGGTCAATGTACCGTCGGCTTCTGCTACGACTTCTTGGGCTGGGTCTATCGCACCAATTAAGCGCTCACCATTGCTGAATTCTGCGCCGTCACCAACCAGAACGTGCATGGTTGGATTGACTTCTAAGACCTTCTCGAGTTTCCAATGCAGCGTTAAAGAGACCTCGAGATTTGCACCGCGTTTTTTGCTGCTGACTTTACTGGCACTTGCGCCGCGTGGCATCCGAATCAAATCACCATTGGCTCGAGCCAGTTCGGTATCCGATTCAACACTTTCGCCCGCCCCAACCATCACTTCAAAACCAATTGGCACAAACACAGACTCGAGAACTTGATTATCGTCGGGGTCGGTCACTTCGATAAGCACACCACCACGCCCAGCCCCTTCACCAAGTTCGGTAATGCTAATCACGCCGTCACGGGCTGCCAGAATCGTGTGTTCCTCGAGTCCATCACAAATTTCCTCACCGGCTCTAAACGCCTCGAGTTCTAGCGTTACGCCTTTGGGCAAACTAAATTTAGCTTCGCCTTCACGCGCATACTCGAGTGTGGCTTTGCGTGGGAAACGGTACTGCGCCACGCCGTCCATCTTCGAGATGAC
>JAYWHB010000660.1:0-6730 GCA_043777915.1 Deinococcales bacterium | reverse complement strand
GAATTCGAGGCTTCATCAAGAACAGTTTTGCGGGTTGGCTGCATTTCGCCGCGTTCAACTGCCAACATTTCAGTCAGGCTTTCCTCGAGTAGTGCCGCAAAATCTTTTATATTTTTCATTGTTTCCTCTAAGGTAATTGGTCTATGAATTTGGCTAGAAGTTGAATTTCATAAGGCGTTAAATCACTTTTTTCGCTTTTGCTGTAGACCAATAACAAATAAATCCGATTTTGCACAACACGATGAAAATAAATAATTCGCAAACCACCGCTTTTTCCTGTTGTACGGGTTGCCCATCTGAGCTTACGACTGCCTTTGCCTTTTTTAATGACTTTTCCTGAATCCGGATTATTCAACAAATAAATCTGCAATAGCCTGAGTTCTTCGTCATTTAAGTAATCATTTATGATTCTAACAAAAACAGCTGTTTCAAAGAACTCCACAACAAAATATACGCGAATTGCGTACTTTTGTCAAAGACTCGAGCTAACCCACACAAACCACAGCCAATGCTCAAGCCAATGCCAAAATAAAAAACTCGAGCCTCCTAAAAGAAGACTCGAGTTCAGTTGAAAAAACTTAGTTAGCGTTAAAACGGAAAGTCGTTGGATTGACGTTGAACACGCCAGCCCGAATAAAGTCTGGGTTTGTGAGGGCTGCATCAGTGTAGAAATTACGTTGAATCCCGCGTCCATCAAGTACCTTATCAGCAACATTGGTGACATTGGCTTCGCGGATGCAAAGTGCATTCAAAGCAAAGTTGGTGTAATCAGTATTAAAACCAATACGGGCTGGTTCGTTGGTATCTGGCAAAGAAACCTTTTGGTCATCGGAACTGCCTAACCATAAAGCACTTGCAGCATTATAGCCAGCGATGTAGTTATTGAGGAAATTGTTACCTTCAGAGCAACCTGTATTTTGAACCACGGCGACACGAAATTCTGGAATAATATTTCCACCAGTTGCGCGAGCTGGGGAGTTTGGTGGGAGGACAAGAACACCGTTGGGTTGTTCTGTACCGCTAATACTTGGTTTATTTAAGGCAATACCACCTGCACCGCTGGTATCAATGACATCTGACCAAGCCACTGTTCCTTTACCTGCCACTGTTCCAATCGAACTAGCACGGTATTTCAGCCCTGATGGAGCGCCATAATTTTCGATGTCCAAATCCCAAGCTGTCGAAGAACCAGAGTTGGTAACGATTTTTTTAGTCAGAGGGTAGTAGGCAGTACGAAGTCCTAAAGCAAGTGTTGGTGCGAGCTTTGAGATTTTGCCAGCAGGAATGTTGTATTCAACACGTAACCACGCCGTTACTTGAGATTGCACGATACCTGACGGGAAAGTAGCTGTACCCGTTAAAGTTGTGGAATTTGCCGTTGCCACACTCAGTTTACCGCCCGGTAATGCGTCTGGGTCGGAGTTAAGTTTGGTCGTGGTATTTGGAAATACTGGAACACTAGCACGCACACCTTTAGCCACGATTGTACCACCAGCATTGCGTTCAACATAAACAACTGTGCCAATCAGGTCGTTGTAGCACATATCTAAATCAAAAGGTACGGAGATATTAAATGTCGCTAAACCAGCACCTATGGTTTGATTGGCAAAAGATTCTGTTGGGCGATAGTTAATACCTGGGGCAATATATACAGCCTCACCAGTATTACCAACTCCAACGACTTGGTTCAGTTCAACCCGCACCGTACCATTGAGTGGGGCTGGCGTACATTCATTCTGGAAACCTGGAGGTGTGCCAACGGCAAAGGCATTTTTACGCACCACAATAATTGGATTGGTAATGGTCACTTTATCGTTTGAAAGTGGAACAATACCTGTTCCCAAAGCTGGAATTGCCGACAGTTGATAGGGTGTCACCACATTCTGCACACTAAATGTACCGTCTGGACCAGAAGCACTGCTGCGAATCGTGCCACCACCATCCACAATGGTAATGTTGACACCGCCTTCTGGTTTACCACTCCATTTAAGCACCGTACCATTGACCGTAACACCTGTCACGGGGGCTGGTCCACCACCACCACAAGCAACCAAAGTTGCTAAACCAAACGCAAATAACCCTAAAATCTTACTTTTCATGAACGCCTCCTAATGTGTCCCAAGAAAAACTTACAAATAACTTACAATTCAAGACAACATTTACTGCCTCAAGATTAGTATACATGGCTTTTCAAAAATTGCGATATAAAACAATTAACAGTCGTTCAGAACAACTCAAACCGAGTACAAGGAAATTGCACTCGGTTCAAAGTTACTCATCTAATGTGATATTTCTCATGTGTAAAAATCACACTAACTTCAATAAAGACTATTTTACTTCAAGGCTCGAGCCGATGCTATCCATCTCGAGGATGACTGGATTACTGCCCGCCAAAATAGACTCAAATTGGTTATTTTCGGTTAAACGGGTCACAAATTGGGCTAAATCATTTTTGAATGTCCCATCTTGGGTTTGTCCTGTTAATCGCATCCCAAAAGGTAAAACCAGATTTTTGAGGATTACATTTGCCCCCACAGTCCGAAAGACATTGCTTGAGCCTGCCGAAAAAGCCAGATTCTCGAGAATTACCGACTCGCCTGTGGCTTCTAGTTGAAGAATTGCTTCTTTGGAATTAAGAATTTCTATTTTTCCATCGGTGTTTTTAATCTGACTGATGCCTACAAAGTCAATGTTCTCGAGTTGTAATGGGGTGCTATTGGCTTCGATTTTTAAGCGAGTATTCTTGGTATTCTGCATTTTTAGAGCTGCGTCCACCAATTGCATGGTTTGTTGGCTATCGTCAAAAACAATGTTCTTGAGGCTGACTGTACCACCATTGGCATTGATTCTTAATTGGGTATTCTCGAGGTTAGTTGCACTGATGTTACCGTCTGTTGACTGTAAAGAAATGTTACCTGCGGCATTCTCGAGTTCGATGTTGCCATTGGTACTTTGTAGGTCAAATCGTCCATGTCCTGCATTTTTAAGGCTAATGTTGCCATCCACCGTTTGGGCTTTTAACGCTAAGCTACGTCCATTAACACTGATATTGCCACCTGTGTTGTGTAGCTCGAGGGCAATGGCTTTGTTTAAGCCCACTTTGAAATTGACACGACACTGGTTACAAAATACCCCTTGGGATTTGGCGCGAATCGTCAGGGTTGTTCCGTTGCGTTCGATTTGCTGGGTCACTGCCCCACGACGTTCAATGCTAAGAAAAAGTTTATCTGAGGTTTCAAGGTCTATCGTACCTTCAAAAGTTTCTAAAATCAGTTTTTCGACCCCTTCTAAATTGGTTTCTTCGCTTTGGGGTTGAATTTTAACCGAAAGTGCCTCCGAGGTTTGTAAAAAATTAGCTTCACCACGAAGTAATTCGGGAGTGTTTGCCAAGAAAATGAGTGTGCCAATGATAATTAGAATTACACCTGTTCGCATAAGCTCATTCTGCTCGAGAAAACTGTTTTTGTCATTGGACTTTAGATGGATTATACCAAATTGTGTTAATCAGTCGCGTATTTTGACTGATTAACCGACTAACAGGAGTGACAACGAAACCGAATTAACGCTTGAACGACAATTTGACCGCTTTTTAGTCAAATGAGAGTGATTAAGTTAATTCGGTATTATTTACTTTCGCCTCTAGCATCTGCCCAGACAAAAGTAAACAATACAGCTTGTGGAACTCACCTTCTCGAGCCTGTCCAGTGCCATCAGTTGGTTATTTGTGTTATTGACCTACCAACAATTTCGTGAACGAGGCAAAATCCATCAGTTACTTTGGACACTTGGCATTGCTAGTTTTGCCGTGGCAGTCACAGCCGATACCGTAGCTCGAGCGCAAGGTGGGTGGCAGGAAAACGGCTACCGAATCTGGTATTTTTTTGGGGCAATGCACGGGGTAACGCTGCTTGGACATGGCACGTTAATGTTACTCAACAAGCAACCTTGGACACAGCGTTTGCTCGAGGTGATTGTCGTGATGATGATGGTCAGTGCGGTAATTGTGCTGAATGCCCCCATTGATTTTAGTCTGCTCGAGACTGCTTTTGAACCTAAAGGCACAGCTTTTCCAGACATTAGCCAAATGGGTTTTGCGACACCACGATTCTGGACAATTCCTTTTAATTTATACGGCACATTCTGGTTGGTTGGTGGCGCACTGTACTCGAGCCTGACGCTCTGGCGCATCCACCGCCCAAGGGCAATTGGCACATTGCTGATTGCTTTGGCTGGGTTTGTCCTAGCCACTGTCTCGAGCCTCAACCGTTTTGGAATTGATTACCTAGAAGCCATCGGGCGGATGGTTGGGGTAACAATTTTGTTTGTTGGGTTTTTATTTACCACTTTAGAACCGAGTGCCTTACCCAAAGTAAATTTGCCAAAAATCCCGCCGCTTGTACTGGCTGCCATTTCTGGCTGGGGACTAGCTTTAGCAGCTTTTTTTCAACTCGAGCCAGCCGCTTGGAAAGCCCTGATTGATTACCCGGGACTGTTTTTAATTGCGGGTATTATTCTGGGGATGTTCTGGTTGGTCTTACAAAAAGCCCGACAACGAGCCAAAGCCTTTACCGAATCGAACGAATCATGAATTGGCAGGTTTGGCTTGGACTGCCTAAGAACACCGAGCGCCGACTGGGTTTACTGACCCTAATGGGCAGCACCTTTTTTATGTGGGCTGGTTTTTTTGTGGTCATTCCGCTCCTCAGTCTGCATTTTGTCAATGGTTTAGCCTGGAGTGCCGCTTCTATCGGCATTATTCTTGGGGTTCGCACCGTTACCCAACAAGGTTTGGGTGTGGTCAGTGGGGTCTTGTCTGATAAACTGGGCGCTCGAGGGTTAATTGTAGCGGGTTTGTTGATTCGGGCGATAGGTTTTGCTGGACTTGCCTTGGTCACAGATTTTTGGAGTTTACTGCTGGTGATTGTCTTCTCGAGCATCGGCGGGGCAATGTTTGATGCGCCTAAAAATGCGGCAATTGCGGTGTTATCCGACCCTGAGACCCGCCCTAGGGTCTATGCGGTCTTTGGGATGATTGGCAACCTTGGTATGGCACTTGGGTCTTTGTTGGGGGTGCTACTCTTAAAAATCGGTTTTGAAATCGCGGCGCTACTGTCTGGGGCAATGTATTTTTTAACCTTCTTGGTCAATGTACGGTACTTGCCGAACCTACAAATCTCGAGCAATCAAGATAATGCGCTAAATGGACTCGGCTTGGTGTTGCGTGACCGACGTTTTGTTCGGTTTACCTTTTTATTGGCTGGAATGTATTTAATGTGGTCTCAATTTTCTTTGGCGTTGACGCTCGAGGCAACAAGGTTAGCTGGCACACCCGACGCGGTGGCATGGCTTTTTCTGGTCAATACAGGTATCGCCATTGGTTTGCAGTACAGCCTGACCGAAATTTCAAACCGTTACCTTTCACCTGTGCAAAGCCTAATGCTTGGCGTGCTGATTATGGCACTTGCTTTGTACGGCGTGGCATTTTCGCCCAGTATTTTATGGTTGCTGATTTGCGTCGCCATTTTTTCGATAGGCTCGAGTTTAGCCAGCGCACCGCAACAAGAAATTACGGCGAGACTAGCCAAACCCGAAGCTCGAGGGGCATATTTTGGTTTTAGTGCCTTGGCTTTTGCCCTTGGCGGAGGCGTTGGCAATGCCCTTGGCGGCTGGCTACATGACTTGGGTACACAAATTGGCTGGCTTGGTTTACCTTGGGTTGTGATTGCCTCGAGTGGTTTACTGACCGCCCTAGGATTATGGTTTTTTGAACAAAAGCGTTAAGCCACAAAATCAAGCTCAAAAAATGGATACTCTGGCTGTGGACAAGGCTCACCCTTGAAGCCCAAGCGCTCGTAAAAACCCAAACCTTGGCTCGAGGATTGCCACTCGAGATACCTTGCACTTCGAGCCTTCGTCCAGTTCTGCACCTCGAAAAACAGCGCCGTACCAACTCCAGATTTCCTCGAGTCTGTTGCCACCATCAAATCATGCAAGCGCACGCTTTCTTCGCCAGAACGCAGCCGAGCGCCGTATCCCTGCGCCAAAGCATAGCCAAGTATTTTTTCCTCGAGCATCGCCACAAAAAAAACCATATTGGGATTCTCGAGAATTTGTAAAAAGCGTTCGTGTAAGCCTTTTTCTTGGGTGGTGGCAAAGCCCTTCATCAATGGAACAAGTGCTTCAAAATCTGAGTCTCGAGCAGGACGAATTTGTGGTTTGCTCATGGGAGGATTGTATCACTTTTGGCTTTTCTCGAGCGCCAAAAGCGCAAAAGTGGCGGCGCAACCAAAGCCAGAACCGCTATCGTCAAAATGACGGCACTGATTGGACGGGTTAAAGAAACTGTGGCATCGCCCTGAGAAATCCCCATGGCACGGCGAAATTGCTCTTCGGCTTTAGGTCCTAGAATCATGCCGACAATGGCTGGAGCAATTGGAATATCAAAACGGCGCATAAAATAACCAAGAATGCCAATGATGCCCAAGAGCGCCAAATCAAACACACTGTTGTTTAAGCTATACACCCCAATACTGGCAAAGACCAGAATCCCACCGTACAAAAGCGGACGGGGAATCTCGAGTAAGCGCACCCAAACACCCGCAAGCGGCAAATTGAGAATTAAAAGCAGCACGTTACCAATGTATAAACTGGCAATTAAGCCCCAAACCAGTGCGCCATTGGTGGCAAAAAGTAGTGGACCCGGTTGAATTCCGTAACTCTGAAAAGCCGC
>JAYWHB010000659.1:0-2436 GCA_043777915.1 Deinococcales bacterium | reverse complement strand
TTTAGCGGTTGCTCATGCGGAACTCAGAGAGACTACTGAAGCTATAGAATTTAGTCGGGAAGCTCTGGAAATCTATCGTAACCTCATGACAAAACCCCCGAATACTTACCTACCTAATCTTGCTACGGTACTTAATAATTTGGGAATCTGGTATCGAGAGCTTGGGTATATCAGAAAAGCACTTGAAAGCAGCTTGGAAGCAGTTGAAATCAGACGTAAACTTGCAGATTCTGAACCAAGTATGTACTTGGCTAATCTTGCAAAATCACTGAGCAATTTAGGAAATAATTATAGTAGTCTTGGAGACTCTAAAAAGGCGCTAGAAAATAGTTTGGAAGCGGTTGAAACTTATCGTAAATTGGCGAGTGTAGAACCAAGTGCTTATTTGCCTGACCTTGCGCTATCACTAAGCAATCTAGGGAGTCATTACAGTAGTTTTGGAGTCTCTGAAAAGGCATTAGAAAATAGTTTAGAAGCGGTTGAAATTTACCGTGAATTAGCGAGTACATTACCAAATGCTTACTTATCAGACCTTGCACTATCACTGAGCAATTTAGGGAGTGATTATGGTAGTTTTGGCGACTTTGAAAAGGCATTAGAAAATAGTTTAGAAGCGGTTGAAATTTACCGTGAATTAGCGAGTACATTGCCAAATACTTACTCACCTAACCTTGCAATGTCACTGAGCAATCTAGGGAATCATTACAGTAGTCTTGAAAATCTCGAGAAAGCTCAACGGGCTTATTGCGAAAGTTTAGAGATTATGTTGCCATTCTATAAAGCACTGCCAACTGCTTTCGCGTCAAATGTAAAAGGTTACATTCGCAACTATTTAAGGCTAATTAAGAAACTCAATCAACAACCAGACCACGAAATCCTCAAAGGCTTTGAGCCACTGCTCGAGCAAATCAAAAAAGAAGAAAGCGCAGCTTAAAACTGCGCCTCTTCTCGAGCAAACCCTATAACCCAAGGGCTTTTTTGGTCAGTATAATAATATCTTCCATTGTGTCAGCCACTGGTACATTAGCGTTTGCCATTGCCTCGAGCTTAGATTCGGCTGTGCCAACATTGCCCATAATTAACGCCCCAGCGTGACCCATGCGTTTGCCTTTTGGGGCGGTGCGCCCCGAGATAAAGGCAATCACTGGTTTTTTCATGTTTTTGCTAATCCACTCGGCGGCTTGTTCTTCGTCTGCGCCACCAATTTCACCAATCATCACCACGGCATCGGTGTTCGGGTCTTCGTTGAACATCGGTAGTAAATCAATAAAAGTCGTGCCAATCATTGGGTCGCCACCAATACCAACCACAGTGCTACATCCAATATCGGCAGCCGCAAGCATGGCACTGGCTTCGTAAGTTAGTGTGCCGCTTCTCGAGATCATGCCGACTCGACCAGCCTTGAAGGTACTGGCGGGCATAATGCCAAGCTTGCATTCGCCGGGGGTGATGAGTCCGGGGCAATTTCCGCCAATTAAGCGCACATTGGGAATGGATTTAAGTTCTTTAACAACTTTCATCATGTCCAGAACCGGCATTCCTTCGGCGATATTGACAATCAAAGGAATTCCTGCATGAGCAGCCTCGAGGGTCGCATCGGCTGCTGCAGGTGGCGGAACAAAAATAATACTGGCATCTAGGTCTGGATGAGCCGCTTTAGCTTCGGAGACGCTGTTGTACACAGGAATGGTTTTACCCAATAAGCTCAGGCTTTGACCGCCTTTACCGGGGGTGCTACCAGCCACGATTTGCGTGCCGTACTCGAGCATTTTCTCGGCGTGGTATGCGCCTTCGCGTCCAGTGATACCTTGGACTAAGACTTTGGTGTTTTTGTTGATTAAAATGCTCATGCTTGCGCCTCCTTGACAACGGCGGTGGCAGCTTCCATCATGGTTGGGTAGATATTGATTGGCTTGTCCTTTAAGAGTTCATTGGCTTCGGCTACGGCAGTTCCAGCCACACGCATGGCAAGCGGTTTATTCAAAATCCCTTCCTCGAGCGCCCGAATCACACCTTTGGCAACTTCGTCGGCTCTGGTAATGCCACCAAAAATGTTAATCAAAATGCCTTTTACATCTGGGTCTTTGCACACCAGTTTGACAGCGTTATAGACAATTTCGGCTTTTGCACCGCCACCAATATCTAAAAAGTTGGCAGCCTTACCGCCGACCCTCGAGACAACATCCAAGCTGGTCATGACCAAACCTGCGCCATTACCAATCACACCAATATGCCCGTCTAGCTTGACGTAACTAAAACCAAAGGCTTTGGCTTCGACTTCCAAAGGGTGTTCGGCTTCGGTTTCGCGGAATGCCTCGAGGTCTGTATGGCGGTACATGGCGTTGTCATCAATATCTATTTTTGCGTCAGCCGCAATCACTTCGCCTGTGGTGGTAATCACAAGTGGGTTAATTTCGGCTAGGGTTGCGTCTGAAC
>JAYWHB010000658.1:0-18826 GCA_043777915.1 Deinococcales bacterium | reverse complement strand
ACAGTAAGCATTGGGCAGCCCAAATTGGTGTTTTAGATTTACTCGAGCAAGCCTTGGGAGCAATATGAAAGCAATCATGCAGACTTACGAAAATTTACTCGAGGACTTAAAAATCAGGGTTCAACAAGCCCGAACAAGGGCAGCCCTAGCGGTTAATAAAGAACTGATTGTCTTGTACTGGGAAATTGGCAAGCGCATACTCGAGGCACAACAAGCCAAAGGCTGGGGCGCAAAAGTCGTGCAGCAATTGGCTCAGGATTTGAAAACAGCCTTTCCAGATATGAAGGGGTTCTCGAGAACCAACTTGTTGTACATGAGAGCATTCGCCTCAGCTTATCTAGATTTTGAATTTGTCCAGCAACTTGCTGGACAATTGCCGTGGTTTCACAATTGCGTTATTTTAGACAAATGTAAAACCCCTGAACTGCGCCAAACGTACATTGCAGCCGCTTTTGAAAACGGCTGGAGCAGAAGTATTCTCGAGCATCAAATAGAAACCGCTTGGCATAACCGCACAGGACAAGCCATCACCAATTTTTCAAAAACACTGCCCGAACCACTTTCCGACCTTGCCCAGAATTTACTCAAAGACCCGTACAATTTTGATTTTCTAGGTCTACACGACCAAGCCTTAGAGCGCGAAATCGAACATGGGTTACTCGAGCATCTGAAAAAATTTCTACTCGAATTGGGCGCGGGATTTGCCTTTGTTGGTAATCAGTACCACCTTGAAGTTGGTGGGCAAGATTTTTACATAGACCTGCTTTTTTATCACATCAAACTGCATTGCTACGTGGTGATAGAACTCAAAGCCCGAGCCTTCACCCCCGAAGACGCTGGCAAGCTTGGCTTTTACTTAGCCGCCGTAGATGGCGAACTCCGAACCGAAGGTGACAATCCAACCATCGGCTTACTGCTTTGCAAAACCAAGAATAAACTTGTGGCAGAGTACGCCCTGAAAAACATGAACTTGCCATTGGGTGTATCCGAATACCAGTTAATCGAAAAATTGCCCGAAGAATTAGAAACGGCTTTACCGAGCATAGAAGCACTTGAAGCTCGACTAGGCAGACTCGAGGACAATGCCTAAAGCGCAGTGCTAGAATCTTTTCATGACTTTAGCGTTGGAACGCCCAACCAAAACACCACCACTCGAGCTTGCCCCGAGGCGGTTTTCCTATGCCGAGTTTGAGCAGATGAGCGAGTCTGGATTATTTGCATCCGAACACGTCGAATTGCTGAACGGAGAGATATTTGTGAAAGGAATGCAAGGACTACGCCATTCGTATGCTGTCACGACTCTGACCGAGAAAATGATTATCTCATTCCAAGGTAAGGCTTCGGTTGCTGCCCAAGTCCCAATGATTTTGCTTTCCCCTCCACCAGATTTTGTAGAACCAGACCTGATGCTCCGCAAGTTGCCAACCTCGAGATATGCCACTCAAAACACAACCAGCGAGGATGCTATTTTGGTCATTGAGGTTTCAGACACCACCTTAGAACGTGACCAAAACGCCAAGCTAAGAGCCTATGCCCGAAATAAAATCCCCGAATACTGGATATTAAATTTGCACACCAATCAACTCGAGGTCAACCGCAACCCAGACAATGAGGACTACCTCGAGACGAATAAATACAAAGTTGGACAAGCTGTTGCACCGCTCGAGTTTTTGCAATCGCGGCTCGAGTGGTGGGTGTGAAGCAATTTTGCACCAACGCTTTTGGATTAGCCGCCGCGCTTGGGCGACAAGCCGAAGCCAAGCTAGAACTCGAGGTTATAAAGACGCAACTCGAGACGAAATTAAATCCGCAGAATGTTTTGAGAATTATATAATCAAAATCTACTTACAATTTATATGAGCAACATAAAGCTCTTAAATAAATACATGAGGTGTAAAGTATGAAGGAAAAAATAGCTGTTAGGGAGTGGAACGCGGCATTAAATTCAGTATTTGCAATCGTTTTAATAACTTTTCTGGCTGCTGGTGAAACACTTCGGCTCATTGCAAAATTGACTGAATTATCAGGGGCAATATATTATTTAATAGTTTTCCTTGCCATCAATGATTTTATTTTCGTAAACTACTATACTGGTATCGTGAACTCGTACTACACAGAAAAAACAGCTTTTATGCGTAAATTTCAAAGAATGGTCTTTTTTTACAATGTCAACAGAAAAAATTGGATATTTACAATTTCTCTGATGACGTTTTTCTTCTACTGGTATTTCTTAATGATGACTGGAGTGCCAAATTGTTTGAAAAATGTTTTTTCCAAAAACTTAGTGGGATGTTTCATTGTCACTGAACAAGTAAAAAGTGAAAAATAATGATTCAATCTATTTCTACCCTCCTTGAGTCGCGCATTCTGGTTTTAGATGGCGCAATGGGAACAATGATTCAGCAGCACAACCTGCATGAAAAAGATTTCCGCCATCCTAGTTTCTCGAGCATCCAGAGTCTATTTGGCGATAACGACCTCCTCTCTATCTCCCACCCAGACATCATTCAAGGCATTCACGAAAGCTATCTCGAGGCTGGGGCGGACATCATCAGCACCAATACGTTTAATGCCACCGCCATTAGCCAACTCGATTACGAAATGCAAAGCCATGTGCGGGAAATTAACCTCGCTTCGGCGCTGGTCGCAAGGGCGGCGGTAGACAAATTCCAGAGTCCCCTGAAACCGCGTTTTGTGGCTGGGGCGCTTGGTCCAACTTCTCGCACCGCAAGTATTAGCCCTAAAGTTGAGGATGCAGCTTTTAGAAATGTAACCTTTGATGAACTTGTCGAAACCTACACCGAACAAGCCACGGCACTTCTTGATGGTGGTGTGGATTTACTGCTCCTCGAGACGATTTTTGATACCTTAAACGCCAAAGCTGCATTGTTTGCCCTCGAGAATTTATTTGAAGCAAGGGGCGTAAGAACCCCGCTTATTATTTCTGGCACAATCACCGACCAATCTGGACGAACCCTTTCTGGGCAAACCGCCGAGGCATTTTATATTTCGGTAAAGCACGCTAAACCGCTTGCTGTTGGCTTAAATTGTGCATTGGGCGCAGAGATGTTCCGCCCACACCTTCGGGCGCTCTCGAGTATCGCCGGTGAATACATCAGTTGTTACCCGAACGCTGGGCTTCCCAATGCCTTTGGTGAGTACGACGACACCCCCGAGTACATGGCGCAAGTGCTGGGAAACTTTGCCAAGGAGGGGTTGCTGAACCTTGTGGGTGGTTGCTGTGGCAGCACTCCGGAACACATCAGGGCGATTAGCGACGCGGTGCGTGGACTCGAGCCAAGAAGAGCTTTGGCGGGTCAGCGACCCAGCCCGTCAGGTGCATCTTTAGGGTCAAGACAGGACAGACACAGGGGTCTGTCCCTACAAAAACACGAACCTGTAGGGGCGAACCCCCGTGTTCGCCCTGTAACAGAACATGATTCCCCATTTTTCAATCCAATGTTCTCTGGTCTCGAGCCACTGATAATCACCTCAGACACAAATTTTGTGAATGTTGGTGAACGCAGCAACATCACAGGAAGCCCGAAATTTTCCAAGGCGATTCTCGAGGGGGATTTTGAGGCGGGTCTGGTGATTGCACGGCAGCAAGTTACGGCTGGAGCGCAAATTGTTGATGTGAACATGGATGAAGGGCTGCTAGATTCGCAAGCCGCAATGGTGAAATTCCTCAGTCTAGTGGCGGGTGAACCAGAGATTGCTCGAGTGCCTTTGATGATTGATTCGAGCAAATGGGATGTTCTCGAGGCGGGGCTTAAATGCGTGCAGGGCAAAGCAATTGTGAACAGTCTGAGCCTCAAAGATGGCGAACTCGAGTTTAAGCGCAGAGCCGAATTGGTGCGGCGTTATGGTGCGGCGGCGGTAGTGATGGCGTTCGATGAAGCTGGTCAAGCCGACACACTCGAGCGGCGCAAAGAAATCTGCTCGAGGGCGTATAATATTTTGGTCAGTAACGGTTGGGATGCCACCGATATTATTTTTGACCCGAATGTTTTAACTGTTGCCACGGGCATCGAAGCGCACAATGCTTATGCTCTGGATTTTATTGAAGCGACACGCTGGATTAAAGAGAATCTGCACGGGGCGCTGGTTTCGGGTGGCATCAGCAATGTCAGTTTTAGTTTTCGGGGCAATAATACCGTGCGTGAAGCCATGCACAGCGTCTTTTTGTACCACGCCATCAAAGCTGGGCTTGATATGGGGATTGTCAATGCGGGAATGCTCGAGGTCTATGAAAATATCGCTCCAGAACTTCGTGAGTGTGTTGAAGATGTGATTCTAAATCGCCGTGAAGATGCCTCTGAACGCCTGCTCGAGATGGCAAATACGGTCAAAGGTGAGAAGAAATCCGAAACCAAAAAACTCGAGTGGCGCGGTTTTGATGTCGAAAAACGGCTCGAGTACGCCTTGGTGCAAGGTATTGCTGATTTTATCGAAACCGATGTCGAAGAAGCTAGGCATTTGTTTGCTCGTCCGCTCGAGGTGATTGAACAGCCCCTAATGCGTGGCATGAATGTGGTCGGAGATTTATTTGGGGCTGGTAAAATGTTCCTGCCGCAAGTCGTTAAGTCGGCTCGAGTGATGAAAAAAGCCGTGGCGTACCTGACCCCATTTCTCGAGGCGGATAAATTGGGAAGTGGATCGAGCAGTGCTGGCAAAGTGCTGATGGCAACCGTCAAAGGCGATGTGCATGATATTGGTAAAAATATCGTCGGTGTGGTGCTGGGTTGCAATGGCTATGAAATTACGGACATGGGTGTGATGGTTTCGGCTGAACGCATTCTCGAAAAAGCCCAAGAAATTGGTGCGGACTTAATCGGCTTATCGGGCTTAATCACGCCAAGTTTAGATGAAATGGTCTTTGTGGCTCGGGAAATGACGCGCTTGGGAATTACCACACCGCTTTTAATTGGTGGAGCAACCACTTCTAAAGCACACACGGCTGTAAAAATCGAACCTGTTATCAGCAGTCCTGTGATTCATGTGTTGGATGCCTCTCGAGCCGTGACGGTAGCGCAAAAACTCTTATCCTCAGAACGCGATGCGTACCACACAGACATCAAAGCCCAGTACGCTGCCCTGCGTGCCGCTCGAGCCGAGCGCACCATTAAATTTTTATCACTCGAGGAAGCACAAGCTAAAAAACCAGTTCTCGAATTTGCACCTGTTAAACCCACTTTTTTAGGAACAAAAACCCTCGAGTACAGCATCTCGAGTTTACGTGAACTGATTGATTGGACACCGTTTTTTATTGCATGGGAACTCAAAGGTCGTTATCCCTATATTTTTGATGATGCCGCCGTTGGCAAACAGGCTAAAGAATTGTTTGCCGATGCCCAAAACATGTTGGATATACTCGAGACCAAATTAACCGCCAAAGCCGTGATTGGTTTTTGGGCAGCCAATGCTGTATGCGACGACATTCATTTGACCTTGGACACCGATAATGTACCATTCCCACTGGACACCGTAGGGGCGAGGTATGCCTCGCCCAACCTTGCCGATGCCAATGGCTCAAGCAGGGCGACCATAAGCGACTCAAGCCCGTCAGGTGCTGCTTTGGAGTCAAGAAAGGTTGCCCCTACGGTTTTACATACCATTCGCCAACAGCGTGACCAACGCGAAGCCAACACCGCCCTGTCAGATTTTATTGCGCCACTCGAGTCTGGGTTACAAGACTACATCGGAGCATTTGCCTGTACCATCCACGGCGCAGAACAGGTGGCTCGAGACTATGAACAAGGGCTGGATGATTACAATTCTATTCTGGTCAAAGCCCTAGCAGACCGTCTTGCCGAGGCACTCGCAGAACAGCTTCATGCCGATGTGCGCCGCCAGCATTGGGGCTACGCTCGAGATGAAAGTCTAAGCACTCAGGATTTAATCAAGGAGCGCTATAACGGGATTCGCCCAGCCCCGGGCTATCCAGCCCAACCAGACCATACCGAAAAAGCCACGATTTTTGCGCTTCTGGGGGCAGAGCGAATCGGTTTAGAACTGACCGAAAGTTACGCCATGACCCCAGCTTCAAGTGTCTCGGGTTTGTATTTCGCACATGCTGACTCGAGGTACTTTGCAGTTGGGCGCATTGCAAAAGACCAAGTAATGGATTATGCAGTGCGTAAAAACATCAGTCTCGAGGTGGCAGAACGTTGGTTATCGCCAATTCTGGGGTATGAACCTTAACTACTCAAGACTGTACTCGAGTTGACCAGTGGCTTCCGCGAATTCAATTCGCATTTTTTGTGTGCCTGTCGGTAGGGTCAAGCGCAGATTAAAGTCATCCACCCATTCGCGCTTGATTGTGCCGTTTATTTTTAAGGTGATTCGCCCCTCTTTGAGTGTTCCCCAAACCCGCAGACTCGAGGGGCGCTGTAGCTCAAAAACTCGCTCGATTGGGCGTTTACTATGGCTTAAGAATGCTGGTGTGTACGGCGGGTAGCCAAGATAAAAATTGCCGTAAACTTGAAAAGTGATGATTGTGAAATACACCAGTAAGCCGCAGATAATCAATGCCCATTGCCAGCGCTTAAATTTGTACATGGACACCTCTGGGTTTAATCTACTCGAGTTCTTGGTGGTGCATGTCCTTGCAACCATTTCATCTTTGAAGTCGTAAACTATTTGTATGAAACCCGATCTTCCCTCCAACCAAAAAGCCCGTGATTGGCTAACACAAATAGATCAAAGCTCCTCTTGGTTGCCCTTGGGCGCTTTTTTACTGGCGTTGTTGTTCACGCCTCTGGGTACTTTATGGTGGTTGTGGCTTTTAATTATTGGTGGCTTGTTCTTGGCGCAGCGCTTACAACCGAGTACCGCCGTGCTTTGGGCGGTGGTGGCTTTGGCGGGTGGGATTTTAACGGCTGGAGCGTGGAATCCGCGTACCCTTAGCCCGACTTTGCGGAATGAACCGAACGATTTACAAACCCTAGATTGGTCTGGGGTGCAACGTCTCGAGATTCGGGGTTTTAATGGCAATTTGCGCTTAAATATCCGTGAAACTGGTGGGGATTTGCGTTTAGAGCGCAAAGGCGGGGCAAGTGTGGTTTTAGAAAAACGCGGCGATACTTTGCGTCTGGTGGCACGGAAACCCTTTTTTAGTTTCTCGAGTGGGGTACATATGGTTTTGGATATTCCACCGAATTTATTCTTAAATCTTCAAACCAGCAATGGTGGTGTACGAATCGAGGGTTTAACCCGTGAAATTCTAGCCAAAACCAGCAATGGGCGAATCGAAGTACGTGACACAGGTAAAACCAAGGCGAATCTCGAGACCAGTAATGGCGAAATTATTTTGGAACGTCTATCTGGAGAAGTAAAAGCCAAAACCAGCAACGCTAAAATTCGGGTTTTGCAAAGCTCAGAGGTGCGGCTTGGATTACAAACCAGCAATGCCGATGTGCAACTTGAAAATGTGGGTTTACAAAACAACACCACTTCAAGTATCGAGAGTAGCAATGGAGCGGTTCAACTCGAGCATATTCGCGCCAGCAGTGGCTTAACGATTCGTGGCAGCACCAATAATTCACGGGTTGAGGTGGATTTACCTGAGTTTGAGGTGAGATTAGAGGATCAGCGTTTTGAAGCCCTTAAATCTGGGTTTGGTATGGCGGTTCTCGAGGTGCGTACCAGTAATGAACGCATCGTGGTGCGTTAGCTAAGCCGTATCGTGGTGCGTTAGCTAAGCCGTATTGTGGCGGGTTAATTTTTGCTATTCTATCGGCAATGGCAATTTCGGGTACAGTTCTGCTTGACAAGTACCGCATTGTGCGCCCGATAGCCCGTGGCACATCGAGCGTTGTGTACTTAGCTTTTGATATGTTTGGTGCGCCTTTTGCGGTGAAATTATTCCCGCCTGAACTGGCTTCTCGAGCCGACCGTGAGTATTTGGTGGGCAGTCGTTTGCGCCATAAAAACGCCAATCCAGTCTTGGCTCGGGTTGTGGTCGAGGGGCAACCGGGGGTTTTAATGCCATTTGCTCCGGGGGTGCGGTTCTCGGAGTATGTTTCGCAACATGGGCTGGTGCAGTTTTTGGCGGTCTTTTCCCAAGCACTTGAGGGGTTGTCGCACATGCACGAACAGGGGATGGTGCATCGGGATTTTAAGCCAGAAAATCTGGTGGTCTCGCCGGGTGAAACCCCCAGTGGACTCGAGGTTAAGCTGATTGATTATGATTTGTCTGGTCCAACCTTAGAATTTTTTAGAGACCGAATCACGCCGGGGACAGTCGCTTATATTTCACCCGAAGCGATTCAGGGTTTGCCGTTATCACCTGCGGCGGATTTGTACAGTGCTGGGGTGATGTTGTACTGGGGCATCACGGGGCAGCATCCATTCGATGGCGACCCACAAGAAGTGCTGCAAGCGCATCTGCATCATGTACCGCCAGAACCCTCGAGTGTGCGCGATGGCAGAATTTCTCATGTGTTAGACCGAGTAGCCATGCGTTTGTTACAAAAAGACGCTGCTGCTCGGTATCCAGATGCGATTTCGGTGCTGACCGAACTGAGTAAATTGACCACCATTGAGTATTAAATTGTGGGAATATTTCCAGTCAAATTGCGTCCTAGAACCACTATCAATCGTATGCAAGGGCGGTGTATTGTCTAGGCAAGCTAACTTAGGATAAGAAAGGATGCCGTCAATGCTAAACTTCAAAGAAAAAACTGTACCCAAAGAAGCCATAGCCTATTGTCGCGGTATCACCTCGCACCACAGTAAAACTTTTTACTTTGGCAGTTGTTTTTTTCCTTTTAAGCAGCGTCAAGCAGTCTGGGCGGTTTATGCGGCTTGCCGAATTGGTGATGACACCGTAGACGAATTGGTCGGACAAGAAGCTCGGGAGGCTTTAGAAACTTGGCGGACTCGAGTCGAAAATGCCTTAGCGGGTAAGCCAGACAGTCACCCAATGGCACAAGGTTTAGCTTGGGCAGCCAGTCAGTACCCAATCGAATATGCCCCTTTTCACGAATTGTACCTTGGGCTAAAAATGGATTTAGAGCAGCACCAATACCAAACCCTTGACCAACTGATGCTTTACTGTCGTCGTGTGGCTGGTGTGGTGGGTTGGATGATTACCCCAATTGCTGGTTTTGATGGCGGAGCAGCCACTTTAGAGCAAGCCCTAAAACTCGGTATGGCAATGCAAATCACCAATATTTTACGTGATGTTGGCGAGGATTTAGAACGTGACCGAATTTACTTACCGATAGACCTGATGGCAAAGCATGGTGTAACCGCTTTTGACCTCGAGCAACGCCGTGTGACCCCCAATTACATTGCCTTAATGCGCGAACTTGATTGTATTGCCCGTGAACTCTACCGCGAAGGCTGGTGCGGCTTACCGCATTTGCACGGTGCAGCCCGAATTGCTGTGGCAGTCGCGGCAAAATCGTATGAAGCGATTCTTGGGGCGCTCGAGTTAAATGGGTTTGATAATTTCCATAAACGCGCCTCGATTTCTGGGCAACGGAAACTTGCCATGATTCCCACGGCGTACCTCGAGTTACAACGCACACGGCACTTGCATTAGACCACTAAGCCGTACTTTTCACGCAGCAATTGCTGATGGTACATCGCATGACCAACAATGATGTAGGCACAGGCTCGAGGGGTCATGGTGTGACCACTGGCAATCCCGTGTTGTAACCACCCAGATTCGTTTAAGCTCGAGAATAAGCTAATGGCGGTGGCACGCACACCGCGCCACTCGAGCAGTAAATCGGCTAAGTTGCGACTGGCAAAATCCACATTTTTTAACCATGTATCTTGGTCAAAACTGGGTAATGGGCTGGGGTCGCCCCTAGCAATGTGCAGCCCCCGAAAAGAAAAAACCCGTTCGGTGTCGGATAAATGCCCAAGTACCTCGAGAACATTCCATTTGTCTGGGGCATAGCGGTACTGGGCTTGTTCGGTGGTTAGGCTGGCTAGGGCTTGGTACAACGGCTCGAATTGCGTCTCGAGGAAAGTGTTTATATCGCCGTCTGGTACAAGGTCTATGTATCTCGAGAAGTACGGCAGGTGTTCGTTGGGGCTTGGGCGTTGTGGGTTCATAAGGTAATTGTAATCCAATTAAACGGTCTTAAGTAGCGCCACTTTGAGGTAAAATACCCAGACCAGATGGGCATTAAAAATTTTCAACTTCGTTTCGCAGCCTTGCCGCCCTAGTTTGTAACTGCTCGAGATTGGCTTGGGTTTGGGCGTACCGTTCGGTTTCGGCACGAATAAACCTTGTAAATGGCGCTATCGCGTCGCGTAATCTGCCTTGGGCGCGTTCTCCTTCAAGGCTGTGTTCGCGCAGCAGCACTTCGGCGAGACGTTCTCGGGTGTCCGTGATACGGGTCTCGAGTTCGGCTTTGGCTTGGGCGCGTTTGCGCGGCAGAATCAAAAAACCCAGTCCAGCCACGGCAATACCCAGCAAAATCCCCGTAAAATCTGCCAGTAGTGTCCCGAACACCCCAGCCAGCAATGCCCCCAGTCCGATTCCACCAACACTGGTTAGCCCACCACGCACCACCGCACTCGAGGCATCAGTGGCGAGTTGCCGGGCAAATTCCCCGCCTTCAAAACGGGCAATTTCGGCATTGGCAGCTTGTCCTAGGCGCTCGAGTAAACCTTGACGGTCATAATCAAATTGTGCGCCGCGTACCAGTGCGGCACGGGTTTCATCGGCTTGTCCTCGGGTGCTTAAAATTTGTACCGTATCGTTCCAGAATTTGACGTTGCGTTCTAAAAAGCGGTCTATGATGTCCGAAACTCGGCGCTCGAGTTGTTGCGGTGCATCGGCAACCACTTCACGTTCAAAACGCCCACGAATTTTATCAGCATTCAGTAATTCTAGGGTTTTAGAAACCCGCAAGGTATCATCTATAAAAATCTCACCGCGTTTTTGTACCCCGTCTAGCACGTTATAGACATTATTTAACTGCGCCTCGAGTTGGGTTTTTAAGTCGTTTTGATGATGCAAAAATTCTTGTTCGATGTCGTTTAAGAGCTTACTATCGGCGGTCAGCAATTCTTGACTGGCTTTGACCCGTGCCACAGCCCGAGTCAAAAGTTCGCTCGAGACCCCAAGCGGCGAAAGCAATTTCAGGCGTACCCGATTTTGTTCGCCCAAGACTTCGCGCAAGTGCTGCTCGAGGGCAAGAAAGCCAGTATCGTTGTGTTCGCGTTTTTGTCGTCGTGCCGAGACCATAAAAATTGGTGGGGTTTCACCAAGCGTGGCGAGGGCATTGGATTTTACAAAATCAAAAACCACGGTTTTATCGGTTTCAGACTCGAGTAAATCTATTTTGTTAATCACCATCACGACTTTGCGCGACCAGGCTCTGGCGAGGCTTAAAAATTGGCGTTCGGATTCGGAAAATGGGCGGTCTGCACTGGTTAAAAACAGCAGTAAATCGGCTCTGGGCAAAAACCCTTCGGTGATAATTTGGTGCTGCCGAATAACCGCGTTTGTACCGGGCGTGTCTACCAAGGCTACACCTTCTAAAAAACCAAAAGGTAGTTCTCGGCGTATCACAAACGCATCATGGAGCGGCTCGTAAGGCGTGATTGTATCTTGTGTACCATGCACTAAAATCTGAACTTTATCGGTGGTCGGTGTAACTCCCTCGAGCAGCGCATCACCGCCCAACAAGGCGTTCAAGAGTGAAGATTTGCCAGAATTAAATTCGCCCGCCACAACCAACAAAAAACTCTGCTCGAGACCAGTAGCGGCGGCTCTGGCATCGCGCAGTTCACTTTCTGGCGCGAGGCTGGCGGTTAGGGCTTCGCGTAAATCACCCAAAAAAGCACGATGTAAGGTTAAGCGCTCGAGAACACGAGGGTCGAGGAGATTCATGTTTTAAGGCTATCACTTTGCTGCCCTCGAGTGGGATGGCTTACTATTTTAAGACTTGGCGCATCAATCGCAACTTTATGCACTTTTTTTTTGAAGTTTTTAGTACAGACAGCGCTTACGATTGTATTAAACACTTCAAGTTTTTTAAGTACCTTGTGAGAAACAATAAAATCGTGGGCTGGACTGGTTTTTGATTGTCATGCCGAGCTTGGTTCTCTACTCACACAATTGCGTAAGCTCGCATCCGAGGTAAATATATGAAAAAATTCTTTGCACTTGGACTAACCGCCGCTATGCTCTCAACCGTCGTTGCCCAAACTGCCCCCGGAACAATCGTGGACGTAGCCGCCGGCAATAGCGCCTTTGCCACACTGGTTGCAGCCGTCAAAGCTGGCGATTTGGTCGGAACACTTTCAGGTCCCGGTCCATTCACCGTTTTTGCCCCAACCAACGAAGCCTTTGCTAAACTTCCAGCCGGCACAGTAGACACCCTCTTAAAGCCAGAAAACAAAGCTACCTTGGTCAAAGTCCTGACCTACCATGTCGTTTCGGGTAAAGTCATGGCAGCCGATGTTGTCGGCATGAACCGCAAGAAAGTCAAGACCGTACAGGGCGGCGAACTGACCATTTACGTGCTGAACGGCGGCGTTTCCTTGCTTGACGAATCTAAGCGCCTAACCCGTGTTGTGGCTACCGATGTCGGTGCAAGCAACGGCGTGGTACATGTCATCAATAACGTTCTCTTGCCAAAATAAGATTAGTTGCTCTTGAATATCCCCTGCATTTTAGGGGATATTTTTTTATGCTGATTCACCTCGAGAAAGCTGGCGTAGAACTTAATCATCAAATTCTGCTCGAGAAGATTAATTTAGAAATTCGCCAAGGTGATGTGCTGCATTTAATCGGCGCAAACGGTTCAGGCAAAAGCAGTCTCTTAAAACTCTTATCGGGCGATTTATGGCACTCGAGCGGTCAACGAACATATTATTTTACGCATCCGCCACGCAGCAGTCCAATTGGCGCTAAACAACATATCGCCTTGGTCAGTCCAGAGCTTCAAGAACGGTATCAACGCTTGAATCATGACCGTAGCGCCTTAGAGGTTTTACAAACGGGGTTTAGCCAAACTGATTTTTTATACACCCCACTCAAACCAGCCCAACAAAAGGCAGTGCTTGAAGCAGCCGAGCGATTCAAAATCACAGCCTTTCTCGAGCAGCCCTTTAACCAACTTTCCAAGGGTCAAATGCGCCAAGTGCTACTGACCCGCGCCTTGTTACTCGAGCCAAAAGTATTGCTGCTGGATGAATTTTTTAGTGGTGCGGATACGAGTTCTCGAGCCAGACTGCGTGGAATTGTCAAAAATTACCTTGAACATGGTGGAACACTGGTTTACACCACCCACCGCCAAGAAGAACCTTTTGTAGCTCACCAAAAAACCTTACTACTCGAGAATAAAACCATTTGTTCGTACAGCCCCAACAAAATAATTCAATCAATCCCAGTCAAACAAGCTCGGGTTAAAGCTCAAACCGAAATTTTGGTGCAAATCACAAATGCCAGTCTGTACCTTGGCGAACCCAAGGACGATGCCACCGCCCCAGATGGACACGCCATCAGCCAAAAAAAACTGATTCTCGAGCAAATCAATTTTACTTTGCGTCGTAACCAACACTGGCTAATTATGGGACACAATGGCGCAGGCAAAAGCACCTTTGCAAAGTTACTGCGCGGCGACATCCCAGCCGCACACGGCAGTCAAATCACTTGGTTTGGTTCAAGTCAAACCCCAATTTGGCAACGCCAAGCCAGAATTGCTCTTGTCTCGAGCGACATGCAGGCATGGCATAGGGTAGATGCCACAGGTTTTGAGATTGTTGCCAGTGGATTTTCTGGCGGTATTGGCTGGCATAGACCACTGGAAACTCAAGAAACGTCTCGAGTCGAAAACCTTCTGGCACAACTCGAGATTGAATACTTGGCAAATCGCAACGCCTTGCACACCTCGCAAGGTGAATTGCGAAAATTACTTCTGGCAAGGGCTTTGGTTACAAACCCAGAAATTATTATTTTAGATGAAGCCTTTGATTACCTAGACCCACCCTCGAGACACTTGGTTTGGACGGTTCTAAGCCAGCAAAACGCGACGCTGCTGATTATTGCCCACCGCGAAGACGACAAGCCACCGTTTGCTACACGGCACTTGGTTCTGGAGAAAGGAAGAGCGAAAGTACGAAGTAGACGTTTACAGACTTTAAGAACAGTACATTAAGGGGCTACTCGCGCCTCTATGAACTTCTCGAGAAAAAGTCAAAGTTTATTGTCGTCCCAATGTGTGCAAAACACAATATTCAAAAGCGAATTGGGTTACACTGTCAAGAATGCAAACCATTTTCTCATCTCGAGGAATGCCGTACCTGATGCTCGCAGGGGCTATCTGGCTGATTTGGTTGTTTGGGGCAATTACCCAAACCCCATTTCGTAGCTTGGCGGTACTGATGTTTGACACGCTTGGGGCGTTTATTCTGATTCGGTTGTCAAGCAAACTGCCTACTACACTGCGCCCAAGTGTGCTTGGTTTGGGGATTGCTTTGGCGTTTATTACCCTTGGGGACGCGATTTTAACCTATTCGTTATTTACTGGAATCCCTCGAGCCGATTCAGGTTTTATCCGTGACCCGCTCTATTATGCTGGTTCTCTGGTGGTGGTGATTTCTGCAATTGCTTTTCCGTTTGCGATGCAGCGACAGGGTTTGTATGCCCGCGCCCAAGCCTTATCGCTGGTGCTTGGAAGTGTTGCCTTTGCGCTTTTTCTAACCGTGATTGTCACATTTATTACCCAAGCCACGATTGGCAATATGGCACAATCGGCAATCAGTCAAATTATTTTTCAATTTGTGGTCTATTTACTAACCGCGCTTTTTGGCAGTCAAACCGTGGTCTTAGGACGTGGGCGATTAGCCAATACCCTGCGTCAACTCTCGATTGTTTTTTTACTGGTCAGTTTAGCCAGAATCGCCACAATTGTGATTGGTGGACAGTATTACGGCGAGTTACTCTATGATTTTTTGTGGTGTGCTGGAATGAGCATGTCAGCTTGGATGATGGCAAATAGGGAATAAGGCTCGAGACCTGAGTTTTATTCTCTGAGAATTGTCACGTCACCCAATATAGACCAACCGCCCTGTAAGGCATGGCTTGTGTCCCAGTTGGCGTTGACCACTGTTAGCCGATTTGCAAATTCTATATGTGTATGACGCGCAGCAAGTTTCCAAGCGGCAATTTTTTTTGCTATCGCACCAGGCTGCACAATCCGAATGGCTAGGCGGTAACTACCTTGGTTTTCTATGGGTATATTGGCTGTAACCGTATTTTTTTGCCCTGGCAAGAAACTGGAAAGTTTTTGTGTGGATTTAAGCACATAAAGCGGTGTGTCAGAAGCCTGCTCGAGCAACGCCAATTCAATATCCCAATCGTAATAAAAGGGGGCAATTCCGATGTTACTAATTTCGACGGACAAGGGAATGGTTTTTGTTTCTTTTGGTAATTTCAAAGGAAATAAGGCTTGTTCAATCTGAAAGTTATAACCCATCTGCTTATGTGCTTTGATGTACTCTTCGCGCTCTAAACCATATTGCTGTGTATGCTTACCAGCATCAAAAGGTTCACGATAAAAAGCCCCTATTTTCATGGTCGAATAATGCGCTCGAAGGATTGATTGCAGCCCCGCTCCTGCCAAATAAAATTCGCTACCATCTGGTCCGGGGGGTGATTCACCACCAATTGGACCTTGTTTCCATTTCTCCCCAACATTGTATTCAAAAGCGTTGTTGTGACTGTTTCCAGACCAAAAGTAGTCGTTATGAAAACCCATCTTGGTATCTTTACTTAATACTGGGTCGTCCAAGTATCGCCCCATCAGCCTTTTATCGGGAAAGGCTGCTTTATAGGCATCAAGAATTTGTTGTTTTGTATCATTGGAAAGTTTGTATCCCTGACCCCCAGCGTTGGGTTTGAATTGAAAGGCGTGCCATTCCCCCCAATAACCGATGATACCTAGCTGTATCGCATAGATTCTGGGATCACCATTAAATTTTGCACCTAGAGCAGCAATCATTTGCTTGGCTTGTTCAATAAAATAAGGATTGTTGAAATCAACTACTGTACCGCCGCCTTTACCCAGCGTATTTTTACCGTTGAGTAAATCCACGTTTTGCATCAGCCACGGTGGACAAGCCAACTTGGTTTTGTCTGTCTCTGCCCCATCCCATTGACAGTAGACTCGTAAAATAAGATGCCTGTTATTTGTACCTTTTCTGTTCAAGTGCCAATCCAAAGCCCACTGACCCTCTATTTTTGCCGATGTAAAGTCTTGATCATTTGGTTCAAAATCCCGCCATGGAATGTAGGCAAAAGCAACAGTTGATTCACTGTTGCTATCCCATTTTCCAACATTCCAGCCTTTCATCGGATTATTGATTGAGCCATCAGTTTTCTCAAAAGTATGGCTATCAGTAACCACAGGCTCGGGTGTTTGTGACTGAGCCAGTTGGAGGCTACATGAAACCTGCAAAACAACCAATGCCAACAGTAGGTAAATTCGCTTCTGCGTTGTCATTCTTTGAGCATACATTTGAATCGGTAAGGAGTCTGTGAACAAGTACACCCTAATTAGATTGCATAAACCCTGCAATTCGTGTCCAATCAAGCGAGGCTTGGACTTGAGTTGCGATTCGGTCAAGCCGTGCATCCAATGCCTCGAGTGGTTTAGGTGAGTTTAACCCTGCACTGTTTAAGAAGGCTTCTAAAAAAGCAGGATTCTCGAGTAATCCATGGGCATAAACCCCGCGTACATTGCCGTTGCGCCAACCAATGGCTTCGCCGTCCAGTTCAAGACAAATGCAAGCTGTGCCAGAAGTTCGTCCGATATGAATTTCATAGCCATGTAACTTGGTTTGTAATTCAAGATCGGTAAATTCGGCGGCTCGAGTGATTTTGTGTGTCGTAAAGCTGGTCTCAAGGTCGAGTAAACCCAGTCCTTGGCTTGTGCCTCCACCTTCGATAAGTTCTGGGTCATGGACAGTATGCCCAAGCATTTGTAAGCCACCACAAATCCCGAGAATTGGCACGCCCGCTTTGGCAGCACGGGTAATCGCGGCAGCTAAACCAGTGGCTCGTAACCATTCAAGGTCTGCTCGGGTGCTTTTAGAACCCGGAATGATAATTGCACGGATTTGCTCAAGGTCGTGTGGTTCTCGAGCAATACGAAGTACATCACCAAGCGGCGCAAATTCATCAAGGTTAGCAATACGCGGCAAGCTAATCACCGCCACTGTCCCCGAACTTTGTGAGGTTTCAAATGCCATGCCGTCTTCTTCAGGCAGTGGAATGTTTAGCATTGGTACAACCCCAAGCGTTGGTACGCCCGTGCGTTGCTCGAGCATCGCTGGGGCTGGGGCTAACAGAGTAGCATCGCCACGAAAACGATTTAAGATAAAACCTTTGACCAGGGCTTGTTCGGCAGGGCTAAAACACTGGTATGTGCCGAGTAGATGCGCGAAACTACCGCCTCGGTCAATGTCTGAAACCAGTAAAACATTGGCGTTGACCTCGAGCGCAATGCTCATATTGACAATATCCGAGGCACGCAAATTGATTTCGGCGGGGCTACCTGCGCCTTCAATTACCAGCATATCGTAATCGCAGGCTAAGCTATGCAAAGCGGTTTTAACAGTTGTCCATAGGTGGGCTTTTCGTTCATGCCAAGGTAATGCCGATAAGTTCAGGTCTGCTTTTCCTAGCACCACCACTTGCGAACGGGTGTCGGCTTCGGGTTTAAGCAGGACTGGATTCATCCGCACATCGGGTTCAACTCGGGCTGCCATGGCTTGGACAATTTGCGCCCTACCCATCTCGAGACCAGCTTTGGTGACACCTGCGTTGTTACTCATGTTCTGGGCTTTGAAAGGCGCAACCCGCACGCCTTGGTTTGCCAGAATTCGGCAGATGGCAGCAGTTAAATACGATTTACCCGCCGAGGAAGTACAACCTTGAATCATCAGCATTTTAGCCATGCAGAACCTCTGGTAGTGCCTCGAGTAACTTTGTGTTGGCTGGCTCGAGTTGGGTCGAGATGCGAATTCTACTCGGGTAGCCATAACTGGTGCAGTCACGCACACGGATACCGCGTTGCAGCAGGGCTTGGGTTATTTGACTGGCATCACCAACTTCGAGCGTAAAAAAGGGCAAGCCATTAAAATGCACAGTGCAAATTTTTGCCAGTTGACCACTCAATTGCTGACTTAACCCAAGCAATTTGGGAATGGTTTTGGTCAGATAATCTTGGGCGTTTGGTAATGCCTCGAGCGCGGCGGCGGTGGCACTTGGCAGTATCCAAGCAGGGGCTAGGTTCTCCAAGTGCAAGGCAGTGTTGGGTGCGGCAAGCGCATAACTTAAACGTAGCCCGACCAACCCGTGGGCTTTACCGGGCGATAAGACCCGAATGATACTTGGATACTCGATTGGCAAAAGTTGCGGCGCAAAAGGTGCATAGGCTTGGTCGAGAATGAAATGTGCATGGTGTTGTTCGCACCAATTTGCAAGCTCGAGCAACAAGGGGCGTTCAAGACAGTTCCCAAGTGGATTATTGGGATTAGAAATGTAAACCAAACGCGGCTTTAATTGCTCGAGGGTCAATAAAGCATTTTCTGGCTGGCAGACTGTTAAAGCACAGCGCTCGAGTGCCACAGCGCGGGAAAATTCTCCAAAGGGCGGCAGTACCGAAACCACATGCTGATTGGGTTCTAGCCAGACTCGAGCAATCCGTTGCAGAATTTCGGAAGCACCAACGCCAAGAATTACACTGTCTGGCTGGCAACCATGAAACCCTGCCAAAGCTGCTTTTAGGTTGCTGTAATTCGGGTCTGGATAAGCCTCAAGGTTGGCGGCTTGGGCTACGAATAGCAA
>JAYWHB010000657.1:0-2450 GCA_043777915.1 Deinococcales bacterium | reverse complement strand
ACTGACTTTTAAGCTCCCGTAACTCGAGCCTCTATTTCACTTTATCAAAGGAGAACATCATGAACATCAAAACAATTATCGTCGCGCTTGCGCTCAGCACACTCTCGAGCCTCGCCCATGCCCAAGTTGTCCCCACACCAGCAGGGCTAACTTTAACTCGAGCCGACGAAGGCAAGATACTGATTGTCCAAAATGGTCAATTGGTGCTGGTCAGTCCAGAATCTGTGCCAGGTTTACGTGGCGCAAGGGGCGACACGGGTTCTCAGGGTGCAGATGGCGCTCGAGGTGCGACGGGTGCAAAAGGTGACACTGGGGCAACGGGTGCTACGGGTTTACAGGGTGTCCAAGGCGTTAAAGGTGATACGGGTGCAATTGGTGCAAAAGGTGATAAAGGCGCAACGGGTGCGACAGGACTCCAAGGTGCAAAAGGTGACACTGGTGCTGCTGGTTTACAAGGCATTCAAGGTCTCAAAGGTGACACGGGAGCAAAAGGTGACACAGGTTTGACTGGTGCTGCTGGCGCAAAAGGTGATGCTGGGGCAACTGGTGTAACAGGTGATACAGGCGCAACGGGTGCTGCTGGGGTAAAAGGTGATACAGGTTTACAGGGTGTTAAAGGCGACACGGGTGCGACAGGTGCAACTGGTTTACAAGGTATTCAGGGCTTAAAAGGCGACATAGGTTTAACTGGTGCTACTGGCGTAAAAGGTGATACGGGCTTACAAGGTGTGAAGGGTGATACAGGCATCCAAGGTGTAAAAGGTGACACTGGTTTGACAGGAGCAACAGGGGCTACTGGTTTACAAGGTGTCCAAGGCTTAAAAGGCGATATAGGTGCAATTGGTGCAAAAGGCGACACTGGCTTACAAGGTATTCAGGGCTTAAAAGGCGACACTGGTGCAAAAGGTGACACTGGTTTAACAGGGGCAACTGGCTTACAAGGCTTAAAAGGTGATACTGGTTTAACAGGGGCTGTTGGGATTAAAGGAGATATGGGTTTACAAGGTATTCAAGGTCTCAAAGGCGACGTGGGTACAACAGGACTTCAGGGTCTCAAAGGTGACACTGGTTTACAAGGTATTCAAGGCTTAAAAGGCGACACAGGTTTGCAGGGCATTAAAGGCGATGCTGGTCTTAAGGGTGACACTGGTCTTAAGGGTGACACTGGTTTACAGGGTATTCAAGGTTTACAAGGTATCCAAGGCGTTAAAGGTGATACAGGCTTGACAGGTGAGACTGGTCTACAAGGTATTCAAGGTATTCAAGGTGTAAAAGGCGACACTGGCGCTCAGGGTCCTCAAGGCGAGACAGGTTCTCAAGGTTCAACGGGTCCCCAAGGTCCAGCAGGTCCTTCTGGAATTCCTTTAGGGCAACTGCCAAGTATGCCAAATGAAATGTTGTACCGACGCTTGCTGGGTTCTCTCAAATAATTACGATACCGAGGAGCAAAACCATGCCCCCAGAAAAACAAGTCTATGTATCACCGATGCTCGAGCCACACAAATCTTATCTGCTGTTGACTGGAATTAGTTTACCGATTGGGACAAGTGCTTTTGGTGCTTCTCGAGGGCTAGATTTTCTCGAGAATATGGATTTTATGGAAGGTGAACAATGAAACGCTTTATCGCTTTTTTACTCGGTGCGGCGTTTCTGGCTGCTTGTAACACCACAACCCTGCCCTCGAGACAAGCCCTTGGGGTGCTGGAAGTCAGTATCAATTCGGATGGTCTTGCACTTGCCAAACTCGAGACTGGACTGCACACCCAAGCTGTGACCTACCGCGAATCCGATGTGGTTTTTGGTACTGGCACAACCCAAGTGGTCAGTGCCACCAACTCGGCGTATGACTATTTGGTGGCGACTTTTCCAGTTTCACACGCGCCCTCGAGTACAACAGCTTTTCAGAACTTAACTTTGTACGCCCTCGCCAAAGAAGGCAACATTGGCGATACAGCTATCAAAAGCATTACCGATTTTGGTGGTGTATCCGATACAGCCGAACAAACCCGCTTGGCTAAATTGCTAATTCCAGTTCATGCAGTCACAGATAGTGGTGGGGATGTACTGATAGACAATTCCAAAGCCGATTTTCAAGCCTTTAGCAGTGCCGAGGTGACAGCCGCAACCACGGCGGCTGGAACTGCTATCACCGCCAACGATACGATTCTCAATTATGGTTTTTCGGCGCGGTGCGTCACAAATTGCACTGCCAACTCGAGGCGGATTGCAACGGGTGGTACAGGCAATATCAGTATTGCGATTCGTGTTCCCAAAGCGGCAGCCGCCACCACTTATGGTTTTAGAATGAATTTTGTGGTCTTGGATGAAAGTGTCTCGAGGGTCACGCGGGGTGTTTTTCCGCCCGAAACAATCAGCCTTGCCGAAGCTCGAGGAACAACTGTAACAGCAACCCGCTTGATGCAATTTGGTTTGAACAAAGGCACAACCAC
>JAYWHB010000656.1:0-2454 GCA_043777915.1 Deinococcales bacterium | reverse complement strand
GTGCAAACCTTGCAAGGCGCAGATGGGGTCAGGGCTATTGGTTGTTTAATGGTTATTTTGCATCATTTGTGGCAGCGTTTTGATTCCAGACAGGCAGGTGCAGAACTTCAGTTTTTTGATGCTTTTTTTGAACAGGGTAGCGCTGGGGTCAGTGCCTTTTTTGTCTTATCTGGAATGCTGCTCTCAATCCCGTTCTGGAAAGCGTATTTAGCACAAAAACCAATGCCGAATATGCTGACCTACACGCGGCGCAGGGCAGTGCGGATTGTGCCGGGCTTTTATGCCAGTTTATTGGTCAGTTTTTTACTGGGTTTATTTTTTGCGGTGGACGGTGAAAAAATTTGGTTGCGTTTATTGTCTGCCGCGACCTTTACCAGTGCTTTTTCGCATATCACTTTTTTTCCAGTCGAACTGAATGGTCCGCTTTGGAGTATTGGCTTTGAAGTCTTTTGTTATCTTTTAATGCCGCTTGGGATGTGGTTATTATTTGTGCAGTTCCCAAAACGTGGTTTTTGGTTTGCCATGAAGTTTTGGCTTGGGTTGTTAGGCATTGTTTTTGTGGCAAATCAACTGATTCTCGAAGGGCTTGTACCAGACAATGTAAATCGTGGTTGGGAACATGGCTTAATTGGTGGCGCTAAATACTGGATGCCAAATTACAATGCGATTGGGATGTTTGCCCATTATCTGCTTGGGGTGTTATCAGCCGGCTTTATTGTGGATCGCAAGAACCGCGAAGGTAGGGTCAGTGCTGCGTTTGATGGTATGGCGTTGCTGGCGTTTATGGCAATGCTGGCGGTATTGTGGTTCTGGCGTGGAGCAGGGGATTTTGGCTCGAGTTTCCAAGCCCAACCGTACCGTTTTCCGTGGTTTCCTTTGACCATTGCAGTGATGCTTGTCACCCTGCCTTTTTCTCGGGTGTTAGGGCGTTTATTTGACAATGCTTTCTTTCGCTATACGGCTAAAATTTCTTTTGGACTCTATATTTGGCATTACCCGATTCTCGAGACGATTCGCTTGTTGCACAACCCAGATTTTCGTTACGGTGGTATTCAAAATCCGCTCGAGTTTTTCTGGCTATCAGGATTGGGCTTGGCTTTGGCGTATCTGGCGGCGGCTTGGTCGTATCGGCACATCGAAGCGCCATTTCTCGAGGACACAAAAAAACCTGTTGTTGGTTCTCGAGAAATCTAAAGACCTTTGATAGTTAAGTCCGTAAATAACTTCCCAATTTGGAAATGATGTTTCATCATTTCCAAGCAGGACAGACACAGGGGTGTCTTGACCATAAGACGCACCTCACGGGCATGGTCGCCTGTCCCTACAAAATTCATAAAAATACGTCAGGTAGGGGCGGACCCCCGTGTCCGCCCTGTGACCTTGTATGTTTATGATCCAAAATTGAAATCGGGAAGTTATTCTTGGACGATTCCTAATAATCAGTTGACTCGTAGAGGCGGGGCTTCTTGACCCTAAAGCAGCACTTAACGGGCTTGGGTTGCTTGCCTCGCCTTTTCAAAAAGGCGCACATAAGTCAAAGGCTTTTAACTATCTCTCTTGATTCATCAACTCTTGACAGCGCTTTCAACATCTGATAAAGTCCTGACATTCAAGAAATCACCTTAAAGGAGTTTGTTAAGTGTCCCAAGCACGCACCTTAAATGATGTTGCCAAAATTGCGAATGTCTCGCCTAGCACGGTCTCGAGAATCCTCAACGGGACGGCTGTGGTCAGTTCAGATAAACGCAAATCAGTCGAAGAAGCAATTGCTTCGCTGGGCTATCGTCCAAATGTGATGGCGCAAGCGCTTGCAAAAGGTCGTTCAATGATTATTGGGGTAGTGACCCAAGCCATCTCGAGTCCTTTTTATGGTGAAACCTTTGTTGGTATCGAACAAGGACTGGCAAACAGTGGTTATCATCCAATGTTTATTTCTGGGCATTGGCGGGCAGATGAAGAACGCGAAGCCGTAGACATTCTAACGGCACGTCGGTCAGATGCAATTATTATTCTTGGTGGAAATCTCGAGGATGAATACATCCTTAAAATGGCAAAATCATTGCCAATCGTCACGGTTGGTCGGTCGGTTGAAGGTCTCGAGCGCCAAAGCATCTACATCAGTCAAGAGGACGGAGCAATGCTTGGTATGCGTCACTTGCTCGAGTTAGGGCATCGCAAAATCGCCCATTTGGCAGGACCTAGTACGCACCGTGATTCAATCGAACGTTTAACCGGTTATAAGGTAGCCTTAGCCGAATTTGGTATTGCTTACGATCCAGACCTTGTACTCGAGGGCAATTTTCAAGAACGCGGTGGGTTATTAGCCGCAGAATTGCTGCTTTCACGCCGCGCCGATTTTACGGCTATTTTTGCCGCCAATGACCAAACCGCCATGGGCGCACGTTTAGCCTTATTCCGCCGTGGTATCAGGGTTCCTGAAGACATGAGTCTGGT
>JAYWHB010000655.1:0-2457 GCA_043777915.1 Deinococcales bacterium | reverse complement strand
ATGTCGTCAAAGACACGGTGGAAAGGTGATGGGTGGCTCGAGATGGTGCGAAATGGATGGGTGTGTGAACTCGAGTATAAGAAAGTGGGTGGCTCGAGGTGAAGAGCAAAAAATCACGTCACAAAGGTACAAAACTCAAAAAATGCAAGATTCTATCCTTGGCACTTGATAAAAAATCAAACCCACGCTTAGCATTTGTAAAAGCGTGGGTTTTGAAACTGTTAAAAATCCACTCAGGTTGAAACGACCATTACTTGGCTGTCTTAAACGGCAAATACCTTGGATACCAGAACCGTGTTCGGGCAAATTCTTCAAGTTCACTTAAACCTTTTTTGTACAGGCTAAATTCGGCTGCTACACCATCTTGCACGGCTCGCTGCATCACTCGAGCAGCGACATGAATACTGGCTTCGCGTAGACCTTGGATTCGTGGATAAACCCGTCCGAGGGCTAACGAATCTTCTGGGGTGTGTTCGCAAAGCGCGTAAGCTGCCTCGAGTACCATACCGTCGGTAATTTCGGATGCCCTAGCAAGAATGCTGCCAAAACCAAGCCCGGGGAAAATAAAGGCGTTGTTGCCTTGTCCGATTGGGTAGGTTTTGCCGTTCAGTTCAACATCGGCAAAGGGGCTGCCTGTGGCAACAATGGCGCGTCCGTCTGTCCAGCGTAGGGCATCGGCGGGGAGAACTTCGGTATTAGCGGTCGGGTTAGAAAGCGGAAAGATGATTGGGCGCTCGGTATTTTCTGCCACGGCTCGGACAATGGGTTCGCTAAAACAACCACCCTGTCCAGATAATCCAAGCAGCACTGTAGCTTTGGCATTCTGCACCGTCTCGAGTAAATCTGGGGCGCGGCTGCGGTCATAGTTCCAAGTCTCGAGGGCGGCTGGGTCGTGAGCAAACGGCATTTTGTATTCCTCGAGTTTACGGGTATTTAAGAGTAAACCCTTAGAATCTAAAACCAGCACTTTTTTGCGGGCTTCGGTGTCGGTCAGTCCGTCGCGTTTCATTCCTTCAATCAATGCCCATGCAACCCCTGCGCCACCAGCCCCAGCCCCGTGAATCACAATCGTTTGATCGGATAATCGCTCATTTTTAATTTTACATGCGTTCAGCACCCCAGCCAACGTGACTGCACCAGTGCCTTGAATATCATCGTTGAAGCTCGGCACAATTTTACGGTAACGCTCGAGAACCTTAAAGGCAGTATCTTTAGAAAAATCTTCCCATTGAATAATTGCTTTTGGATACCGCGCCGAAACATCACGCACAAATTGGTCTATGAAAGCATCATAGGCTTCGCCCGTTAAGCGCTTATGACGCACCCCAAGGTACAAGGGGTCGGCAAGTAAACTCTCGCGGTCTGTCCCGACATCTAAGCCAACTGGCAAGGTTTTATCCGGGGCAACTCCACCCGCACCCGTGTACAAACTCAGTTTACCGATGCTGATTGCCATGCCACCAAAACCTTGGTCGCCAATTCCAAGAATGGCACTCGAGTCGGTTGCCACAATCATTCGGACATCCTCGAGCGGCACATTGTCTAAGCTGTCGGCACAACGGCTGATGGTGTCGGTGGAAACACTATAACCACGCGGGAAACGGTAAATATGACTAAATAGCTTAACTGCGTCACCAACTGTGGGGGTGTAGAGAAGGGGTAGCATCTCTTCAATGTGATCCTCGAGCAGTGCATAAAAAAGCACTTCGTTGCGGTCTTGGAGATTACGCAGATAAATGTGTTTTTCGATGGGTTCGCCGTAGGCTTTAACTCGCTCATAAGCCCTTGTTTTTTGTTCTTCGATTGAGTTCACATGCGGCGGGAGTAAACCTTCAATTCCCAAAAGCCTTCGTTCCTCGAGCGTAAAAGCGGTGCTTTTATTCATCAGTGGTAAACGCAACAGCGTAAAACCAGTTACATTGACCTCGAGAAAGCGCTGACCGGCAGCGTCGCGTTTGACATCATAGAAACGGGAAATGGGCATGTAATACTCCTTAAAAGCGAACGTTTGTTAGAGCATACCTGAGAGAAGGTATACGGCGCTACTCGAGTCAAGCGGTGCTAGACAAATCCCTACAAGATTCGTTACAGTATTGGAATGTTCTTGGTTTTACACCCGCAACCTCCAGCACCTCTGCGCCTCATCTCGAGCGGTGGGTGAGGGCGTTTTGTAAGGAATCGAATTTTTAATCATTCCCGAGCCGCATGGCTCGGTTTTTTATGGCTGCTCAGTCTCCCCTTTTCTCGAGGTTTTTATGAAACGTTCACTTTTTTTTGCGCCAATGCTGCGTGATATGCCGTCCGAAGCCGATACCAAATCGCATCAGTGGTTACTGCGGGCTGGTTTTATTCGTCAACTTTCAAGTGGGGTCTATTCGATGTTGCCACTTGGTTTGCGGGTCAAGCGCAAAATCGAACAGATTATTCGTCAGGAAATGCACTCAATAGGTGGTCTCG
>JAYWHB010000654.1:0-2459 GCA_043777915.1 Deinococcales bacterium | reverse complement strand
TTGACCTAGATGACACCCTGCATGACCGCCGTGCCAGTGTTGAAGCGTTCATGCCAACCTTGTATTCATTTCTCAGTCCGTGGCTGAATGGAGTGCCGCTCGAGGATTTTAGAACTGTGCTGCATCAAGTAGATTACGGCGGTTATGTCCCTCGAGAAGTCTTTATGCAGCGACTGCTCGAGGCGTTTGGAGCAGTTGGCTTTGACGCACTGCAACTGGCAAAATTCTGGCGTACAGAGTTTGCAAAGTTTGCACAACCCATGGCTGGAGCGTATGAACTGCTCGATTTTTTAGGCTCAAAAGGGATAAAAACGGGCATTGTTTCTAATGGCACAGTACAGTTACAACAAGCCAAAATTGATGCCCTCAAATTACACGTTGATGTTATGGTTATTTCTGAAGCAGTAGGAGTGAAAAAACCTCATGCCAAGCCGTTTCTTGAGGCGTTGCGTTTGCTCGAGGTCAGTGCGTCCGAGACGTGGTTTGTGGGCGATCATCCAGTCAATGATATTGAAGGTGCGTCGGCTGTGGGTATGAAAGCCTTTTTCCTTGAGCGTGAGCAGAGCGCCAAAACTGTTAATGCAATTCGGCTCACCCATCTGCTCGAGTTAAGGGCTTATGTTTTTGATTCGTGAAGCGGTTTTGGCGGATATTCCCTTTCTAGTTCGAGTGTATGCCCAATCTTGGCAAGAAACCTATATGGGTTTGATTCCCGATGATGTGCTGTACAACACCATCACTATCGGGTCTCGAGAGTTTCAGTGGCAGCGCACACTGGCAAATCCAAAAGTAAAAGTTTTTGTGGCACTGAAAGCAAATGTGCTGATTGGGTTCTGTAGTTTTACGGTTCAAGGCTCAGAAGCCGAAATACTTACTTTGTACTTGCTAAAGGCGTTTCAAGGTTCTGGATTTGGCAAACAATTGTGGCTTACTTCGCTCGAGAACGCAAAATCCCAAGGCGCAAAAACTTTATTGCTTTGGGTACTCGAGGACAATCCAACTCGAGGTTTTTATGAACACATGGGCGGATGCTTAGATGACATCGGTTCTGAGAAAATTGGTTCAACGGTCTTGCTCGTGGTTTCTTATCTGTTTGACTTATAAAGAAAGAGACCAAAAATCAAATTGATTTTTGGTCTCCTCAGTACCCGTCTGGTATTAGGGCTTTCACCCACCTTATCGGGTTTTTCGCATTCTAAGATGTTCTCACCTTAGAGGCGAACAGCAAACGCTAGGCATTTACTGGGTTAGCCCCGACGGGCACCTCCACCAACTAATTTAATATGTAACAGCTGGATCACCTCCTTTTTGGTATGCAAGGAGTGTATCATAGATTGTGACCGAAAATGTAATACAAACTGCTAACTCGAGCCTAAGCAATCCGACCTATGCGCCGCTTCTTTGTGTCGGGGATTTGAACTGGGATGTGCTGGCAAAACCCGACCATATCCTCTTAAGTGGCGGGGATACGACTGGACGAGTCCAACTGGCGCATGGTGGCTCGAGTGCAAATGTAGCAGTCTGGGCGCGGCGGGTCGGAATGCCAACAGGTTTTTTAGGTAAAATCGGACGTGACCAATTTGGGCAGTTTGCGCTGGCTAAACTCGAGGAAGAACAGGTGCAGCCGCATATTGTTTGGTCAGACACCAATGCCACGGGTGTGGTGCTGGTACTTATTGACTCAAGCGGGCAACGCAGTATGCTGACCAATCAAGGCGCAGATTTTTTTTTGATGCCGCACGAATTGCCTAAAGCAGTCATTGCCACAGCCAAGCATGTTCATATCACGGCTTGGAGTTTATTTACCGACCCGCCCAGAGCGGCGGCGCTCGAGGCAGCCAGAATTGCCACCGATGCAGGGGCAAGTGTCAGTTTTGACCCCGGAAGTTATCAGATGATTCGGCAGATGGGGCGTGAAGAATTCAAACGCGCCACCAAAGCCCTGTCCATAGACATCATGTTCCCGAATCTCGAGGAGGGCAGGGCATTAACCGGCGCTCAGAGTCCCGAAGATGTGCTGCACATTCTGCGTGAAGAATACCCACAAACCTTGATGTGCCTTAAACTCGACAAAGATGGCGCGATGATTGCCGACTCGAGCGGTATTTTTAAGGTCGAAGCCACCAAGGACACAGTGATTGATGCCACAGGCGCGGGGGACAGTTTTTGCGGCGCATTCCTAGGGCATTACTTGCAATCTAAGGACGCAAAAGCTGCCTCGAGATTAGCAGCACAAGTCGCGGGTTGGGTGGTCAGTGTCTTTGGGGCAAGACCAGAAACCGATGCACGTCTCGAGGAGCGGATTAAGGAATATGGGTTTTAAGTTCGCAATACTTACGGCTTGGTTAGACAGTTTTTTTGAATATCTTCCCAGTCAAAAAAATTAAGGCGGTAGGTGATTTTTAGTTCAAACCACTGCTCTGTAAAAATTTCACCTCGAGCATCCTGTTCAATCCCAC
>JAYWHB010000653.1:0-19007 GCA_043777915.1 Deinococcales bacterium | reverse complement strand
ACTGACCCAAGTGGCTGCCAAAGTTGCACCTGCGGCTTCACGTTTTGTTTTGCCACAAGCCCTAACTCCACTATTGGGACGCGAAACCGAATTGGGTCTGTTGCGTTCTTGGTTACTCGAGAATCAGTTAATCACCGTCATGGGCATTGGTGGAATTGGTAAAACCAGTCTGGCACTTGAAGCGGCTCGCGGTTTAGCCACCAATACCGATGTGGTCTTTGTGCCTTTGGTCGGTCTGCAAGCCAATGCCAGTTTTGCCCCAAGTGTTATCTCAGCTTTGGGGCTTGGTTTTATGTCCAGCAATGCCTTAGAAGATGACCTTTTTGATGCCTTATCGCGCCGAGAAAATCGTTTGGTCTTGGTGCTTGATAATGTTGAGCATTGTATAGATACGGCTCGAGAATTTGCGGTTCGGTTTTGTACTATTCCCCACTTGACCCTGCTGTTCACCTCGAGAACCCGTCTCGAGGTTCGGGCTGAGCATGTGCTTGAACTGGGTGGTTTAAGTTTGCCAAGTTCTGGTACAGATTTGATGCAGACCGGGGCTGGACTGGCGTTTGTGGCGGCAGTACGACGGCAACGGGCTTGGCAACCCAACCAAACCGAACTGGACGCGGCGGCTCGAGTCTGTGTTTTATTGGCTGGTGCGCCTTTGGCATTAGAACTGGCAGCCGCGTGGATGCGAGCCATGAGCATTGCCGATATTGAACATGAAATTATACAAAGCCTCGATTTTCTTGAAGGTGGCTTAAGCGATTTACCGCCACGTCAAGCGGGTTTACGGGCGACTTTTGCGTACTCTTGGCAGCTACTGTCTGCCACCGAGCAGCGCAGTTTAAGGCGCTTGTCTATTTTTAGGGGTGGTTTTAGTAAAGAAGCCGCCATGACCATCACGGGCATTGGCAACCGCGATTTACTGAGTTTAACTTCAAAGAGTTTATTGCGCTTTTATGCTGGGCGTTTTAGTTTGCATGAACTGATTAGGGAATACTCGGCAGAAAAATTGCGCTTAGTTGAAAATGATTGGGCAGAAGTTGCACATGCTCATGCCGCCTATTATTTGGATTTTGTTGAACAAAATAACCACAAGTCACGCACTTTTGAACAGACGTTATTGCTTACTTTAGAAGCCGAATTGGATAATTTACGCACCGCCTTAACATGGGCGCAAGCTGGCAATGACCAAAATTTTTTAATGGAATTAGCTACCGCTTTGAGTGGGTTTTGGATTCGTAGCGGTTTATTGCGCGAAGGAATCACTTGGCTTAAAGCCAGTCTACAAGACAATCCAGCGCCAATCAGCCACTTACTTTGTAATGCTTGGATGTCATTGGCACAACTACAACAAATGCTCGGTGATTTACATACTTCATTGCAGAGTGTGCAAAAAGCAATTGAAGTTGCCACAGAACTTGGGGATTTAGACTTATTGGCTTCAGCCCGTAACATCTGGGCGCGTTCCTTAAATCGCCTAGGGCATTTTCAAGAAATGCACCGAGTTTGCGAAGAAACAGTGCGTTTAGCCCAAAATCAATTTACTCGAGCCATTGCCATGTCTTGGTTAGGACAAGCCGAAATGATGATTGGTGGGGATTTAGCTAAGGCTTCTAGGTTACTCGAGGAGTCACTTACAATTCTGCGTCCTACAGCTTCGGTCAGTGGGATTGCGTTAATCCTAAGTGCCTTAGGCAGTGTGGCGGCTGAACGCCAAGATTTTGCCGGCGCTCGAGCTTGCCAAACCGAAGCCCTCGAGATTGCCAAAAAAATTGGTAATCGTTTCGGACAGCTTCTGCATTTCACCAACCTAGGACGAATCGAAATGAAAGCTGGTGAGTTAGGCACAGCTCAAGAACTTTTTTTAGAAGCCTTAGCCATTTGTAAAGACTTAGCCACCAACCGTGATGCCAGTTATATCCAAATTCAACTTGGACATATTGCCGTCACTTTAGGGCAGTTTACCCAAGCCCAAGCCTATTACTTAAAAGCCCTTGGTTTAGCCAGAGAACTCTACGACCAGCGTTTACAACTCGAGGTTCTGGCAGGTTTTGTTAAAGTCTTGGCGGGGCAAAATGAACTGTTCAGTGCTTGCGAATACTTGGGCTTGGCGCTGAACCATCCGCAAAGCAACCGTGAAATCAAATTACTTCTGACCCAAACACAAATACAGTTAGAGCAGCAAATGGGGCAAGACAATTTCCAACGCGCTACAACTCGAGGGCTTGAACGCGGTTTAGAAACCACGATGCTGTTATTGCAAAATACTAAGCTGTTGCAACTGGCTTAAAATGCGACGGCTGGCACAACTTTATCACCCTCATTTGCCTCAAACATGGCTTTCTTGGTCTTTTGCATCGGATTAGCAAAGAACACACCCGGAACTGTGGTAATCGAATTGTTAAACTCGAGGGCGGTGTCGTTGTAGAACTGGCGACTGTAGGCAATTTTATCTTCCAAGTCGGCAAGTTCGGTTTGTAATTGAATAAAGTTCTGATTGGCTTTTAAGTCTGGGTACGCCTCTGCCACTGCAAAAACTGTGCGGAGTGCGCCAGACAGCAGACTCGAGGCGGCGGCTTTATCTTCGATGCCACTGGCATTGTCTAATTTACTTCTGGCTGCTGTGACTTTTTCAAAGACACTGGTTTCATGGGCGGCGTAGCCTTTAACTGTACTGACCAAATTCGGCACTAAATCAGAGCGTTTTTTAAGTTGTACATCTATTTGACCTAGCGCGTTCGCCACGCGGTTCTCGAGTGAAACAATGTTATTAAAAACACCTATCGCAAAGACCACCAGTAGTGCAACAACCACCAGAACAATAATTGGACCCATGAGAACTCCTTAATGAGCTTTTAGCTATGCGCTATGAGCTTTGAGAGAGGGCGAAGAACGAATAATTTGTTTTTAGAGTGTACCGCATTATCTCAAAAAATGCTGTGTGGGTCTTAGCTTGCACCACTCGAGCCACCGCCTCCACTCGAGCCGCCAGAGCTACCGCCGCCAAATCCTCCACCACTGCCAGAACTGCTGGATAAGGCACTTTCTAAGCTGCTGAGGTTACTGGACAAACTGGCTAAACTGTTGACCGCCGCCAGTTGGCTCGAGAGATTGTTGAGGTCGCCAACGTTGCTGCTGTAATACGATGATGGCAACCAGTACGGTGCATGATAATACTGTGGGTAACGCTCGGCTAGGGTGCGTAAGTTCTTTAGGTATGGTTGGGCAACCCCTAAAGCAGTGGCGTAGACAAAATGATAATCCCAGAGTTTGAGGTGTTCGGCAGGGGCGGTTTCCATTTGCGAAAAATCGAGTAAGAAATTCTTATAGGCACTCCAGCGTTTGGCATTGAGTAACTTGTCGGCGTTCCACCGAGATAAGGAGATACTGGCTAGAATACCACCCAGTAAAGTCAGCATTCCGGCGGCTGCCAGCATAAACCCCAAAGCTGGACTTGATTCAATCACAAAAAACAAGGCAGCAAAAAAAGTCAGTAAACCAAGGATAAAAGCCGCAGCGATAATCGGTGTGGTTTTGTTATTGTCGGTAGTGTCGAGCAATGCGCCAAATTTATTTTCGTACCACTGACGCGGCAGACTCGAGAGCGTTTGTAAACTGCTTGAACTCATGGCGAAATAAGTTTTTAATTCGGTTTGGGTGACGATGTTATCAAAACCTCTGGCGCGATTAACGATGTTCCAGATTTCTTCCTCGAAATCGGTTAGTTCGCCTTCCTGCGGGCGTTTAGCCAGTTCAAATTGAACCTCTTCTTTTTTGCCCATACCCAAAAAGCCACTGGTTTGCCCCTTGCGTAACTCGAGAAAACCGCGTCTGGTAAAATCCATTAAAGTTGCACTGATGGCTGCTCCCAATGCGCCACTGCCCGGATTGATGATGCCCATGACATACGGCACAATGCCCGGCGGGATATTCTGTGCAGGTTCACGGTAATACTTGCCCACTTCGGGGATGTTTGGTTCACGTCCGTATTTTTGATAGGTGTTCCAAATTGTTCCACCAAAAAACAATGCCCCAAGCATCGGTAATGCCAGTAACCAAGCGGGCGGTGGTGGCGGCGGCGGGGCAAAACCACCCCTTGCGATGGCTTGCGCCGAGGCATTGCGAAAAGCAGCCGTCTCGAGTTTTAAGCCCTCGAGCCATGTTGGTAATTGGTTGCCTTCTAAGTTGCGATTCAAAAACTGACCAGCCGGCAATAAGACAAAAGTACGCACCCATTCATCCTCGGATACATTTTGCATACTAATGGTGGCAATGCCTTTTGGGTCATCAAAATTTAGTGTGCCAAGACGAGCGTTTCTCGAGAAGACAAAGACCTTAAAAGGGTCGGGTGAACCATTTGGGGCATGAAGTCGCACCGTGTAATTGCCAACCGCCACATGTTCTGGCTCGAGAATTTGGCGGTCAAACTTTGCGCCGTCCTGTGCAACATCGAGTTCATTTGCCATGCTGTAAATAATCCGAAATTGGCGTTGCTCGTCGCTGGCGGCATATGACCAGTTAATGGTGTTGCCATCCACTGTAAAACCATAAAACGCCTTGCCATCAAGGGCTTGTACGCCTTCAAATTTGACTGAACCTCGAGAATCCACATTTAGGTAGGCTTTGCTAAAATCTCCGTCAAAATCATAGGTGCGCGTATCAATCACCCGAACGCGCCCACTGGCTTCAAAATAGACATCTTGCTCGATGTTAGAAAAAGTAAATGACTTAGCAACTGCGTGACTCGAGAAAAAAACCAAGAGCAGTAAAAACATTCGGACTGACTTCATAACTCTCATTGTACAGAATTTATGTCAGGTGCGTGACAAAATCGGATATGTAACGTATCTCACACCGTAATGGCTTTTTTGCGCCTGCGTCGTCGTCGTTTTTTGGCGGTCTCGAGCAGAGGGCTTGGGGGTTCAGGTGAGGCGAGTTTTGTTTCGGGGAGCGATACGGTCAAAAGGTTTTTCGTAGGGGCGAACCCCTGTGTTCGCCCTGTCCTTGCCTTTCGCCTAGGCTTTGGCGAGTTGGGCGAAACCCCCGTCGCTTGAAGCTCCGTCGCCCCTACGGTTAATGTGGGACGTGGTTTTTTGCGGCGCTTTTGTTTGGCTAGTGGGCGCATCAAACCCATTTTGACGGCATACTCGAGACTCGAGATTCGATTGTTAAATGGCTCGAGGACTTCTGGCAGAATGATATTTTTGCAACCTAGGCGCTCAAAGCCTAGGCTAACTGCACCGCGCAGGACAGCTTTGGTAAACCACGGCAGAGCGGCTTTAAGTTCTCCCTGCCAAGTCAAGGTTAGGGTCTGCTGCTCGAGAACCCCGTGTAAGGTTGGACAGCCAGCCGAATTTTTTGCCCAGAATTGCCATTCTAAACCCGTCTCGTCGCTTACTGCGCGAATCTCGAGTGGGCGAATGGTCATGGCGTGGTCATATTCGCTTGGCATGGCGTAGCGGTCGGCGTGAAGTTCCCCTAGGCGCTCTAAAATGGCTCGGGCTTCGATGCGGTAACGCTGCCATTCGCGTTCGGTTAAACCACGGTGCAAAAATAAGTCCTCGAGTTCTACATCTCGCTCCTCGAGGAGTTGCAATTGTTGTTCTGGGGTGTAGATTTTGGGTGGTGGCGGTGGGTTTTCGCCTGCTAATAATCTGGCGGGGTCTAGGGTGCGGCGTTCGCCCTTACGGAATTTTTCATAACCATTAAAGCCTTGTTCAAACTCGAGCAGTTGCCCGTTGTCTATGGTCATGACCCGAGTGGCTACCACTTTGGCAAAACTGCGGTCATGGGTGACAAATAAAACACTGCCCGGATACCCTAAAATGGCTTCTTCTAAGGCTTCTAAGGTTTCTACATCAAGATGATTGGTTGGTTCGTCCAGTATCAGCACATCGGCTCGAGTGGCAGCGATTAAAGCCAGTCCAGCCCGAGCGCGTTCACCGCCGGATAAGGTACTGGGTATTCGTGACTGCATTTCTGGTGGAAAACCGTAGCGCCCAAGCAAAGCAACGGCACTTCTTGTCCCCACTCGAGCGCTAAGTTGGTCTAGCACTGGTTCTTTTTGATTTAAGCCGTGATAATTCTGGTCAAAATAAGCTACGGTCACACCATCGGCATAACGCACTTCGGGAGGCTCGAGTGGGTCGGGAATGTCTGGGGGTAGTTCGCCCAATAGAATTCTAAGCAGCGTGGTTTTGCCAGCCCCGTTTTTAGCCAGCAGCGCCACTCTATCGCCAGTCCGAAGTCTTAAATCGGCTTTGGCAAGAATGTTTTTTTGTCCAAATGTTTTGCTGATTCGTTCGGCACGCAAGACCAATTTGGCTTTTGGCTCGTTGCTTTGTAACTGCATTCTTAAAACCCGTTCTTTAATTGGTGCATCCACGACAGTTAAACGCTCGGCTCGAGAAGCCAAGGCTTTGGCACGACGGGCTAATTTGGCATTGTTCACACCCCAAGCGGCGACGGTTTTAGCCGCACTGCGTAAGCGGCGCAGTTCAAAACCACCGATTCGAGCGGTCTTGGCTTGAATCCGCCGTGCCTCGAGTCGGGCTGCACGGGATTTACTGTAGCCACCAGCGTATCGAGTCAGTTCGCCGCGTTCAAGATGCAGGGTTTCTTGGCAAACTGCGTCTAATAAACGTCGGTCATGCGAAACAATCAGCACTGCGCCGTTGTACTCGAGCAGGCGCTTCTCGAGAAAAATTCGCATATCTATATCCAAATGATTGGTCGGTTCGTCCAAAAGCAGCACATCGGGCTGGGCAATTAAAACAGCCGCCAATGCCAGTCGGGTGCGTTCACCACCGCTTAGCGAATCGGCTTGGCGGTCTAAAAATTCGGTTAAACCAAGAGCTTCTAAAGTCGCTTCGGCTCGAGCTTGTGCCACATAGCCACCCGCTTGTTCAAAGGCTTCTAGGGTGACTGCCCATTCTTCACCGATGTTGGCAGTCTGCTCGAGGAGGCGCAAATGGGCTTCGAGTTGCTGCAAATGGGTCATGGCTTGCTGCATCACTGCTTGGACAGTCAAACCCGCAAAATTCGGGTCTTGCTCGAGCCAGCCTAAACGTCCAAAAACCTCGAGTGAACCCGAATCTGGTTTTAGGGTTTGCATCAAAATTTTTAGCAGCGAAGTCTTGCCGCTGCCATTACGACCTGTCAGTGCCACACGGTTTTTGCTCTCGAGCAGCAACGAAACGCCCCCAAGAATGGTTTTCTCGGCATAATTCAGGCGAATTTCGGTGGCACGCAGCAGCATTCTAGCGCCTCCGAAAGAATGCTTTTTTATCGTTAGTTACAGGACAGACACAGGCGACCATGCCCGTAAGGTGCGTGTTTATGGTCAAGAGAGGGTCTGTCCCTACAATCATGGTATAAAAAATGCGTGAGGTAGGGGCGAACCCCCGTGTTCGCCCTGTTTTTCCATTCACGCGTTTGACGAAAAATTTTAGAAATTTTAGACCTTTCGGAGGCTCTAGCAGCATGTACCAATTCTAACGTTTGGGGCTGGTAAAACGTAGGATCGTTTCACCTATCAGGGTTAAGCGCATTCCATCTTGACTTATTAAAAAACGTCGGTTTTTCTCGAGTAAGCTTAAAAATTTGGCTTCGCTAGTCATAATATTTTTCTCGCAGGCTTTGCGGGTACTCCCCATACTCGAGAAGTTCAGATTTGTGCCTTGTTGGTTGTACGTGCCAAAAAATGAGTTGCAGCCCGCAAAACCACTGACCTTGCCAGCTTCAAAAGTAATGCTCTGAGTTTGACCGAACTGCCATGTTTTCTCGAGGGCAGAACTGGCAAGACTTGAAGCGAGCAGCATAATGGAGGTCAGGATGAATGATTTCATGTTGCTATTTTGCGCTTTATTGCCTTAAAAACATGTGCAAACGCAAAAAAAGCCTTGATTGAGGGTTTATCATCTGATTTTGTGTTTTCTTTTGTGCAAAGAAGTACAATGGACTTGTGTGGCGACTTGGTGTCTTATTGGTGTTTGTAATCGCAATCGGTTTGGGGTATTACTCTGGTTTTACCGCCGCTCAGTCTCGTTTGGTTACCGATGACGAAATAAATAATGTGCAAGTTAGAACCCGCAATATGAAAGGGGTTGTGACTATCATTTCTAAAAGCGCTCCTGAAGCTGTGCCACAAGGCGAAGACCCAAATATTTATTCAACTGGTTTTTTTTACACTAGCAACCGAATTATCACCAATTATCATGCCGTCAATAACGACCCAGTGGGCGTAACCGTGCAGCTTTGGGATGGACGGCGTTTCCGTGCCGAAATACAAGGCTACGATATTGGTATAGACATTGCAGTGCTGAGTGTTCAAGGTGTAACTGCCCCAACGATTCTAAAGTTTGCGACGGGCGAAGTGCTGCCTGGGCAAAATGCGATTGTCCTAGGCAGTCCGCAACGCAAACCCAATAATATTTCTACTGGTGTGGTTTCTGGCTTTAACCGTATCGAAGAATTCCCCGATGAAATTGGCATTGAAATCCCCGAGATGATGCTGACCGATGCCAATATCGAAAGTGGCAATTCTGGCGGACCTGTGCTGGACAGCCGAGGTTTTGTGATTGGCGTGGTGGATGCTAACTTAGAAAGCAGTCTGACTGCCACTGGAAAAATTGGATTGGCTATTCCCGCGCCATTGGTGCAGCAAAGCCTATCCGACCTCGAGCGTTTTGGGGTTTCGCAGCGTGGCAAACTCGGGGCAGACCTTAAAGACGTGGCTGAACTCGAGCCGTTTGCTTTAACCAGTGTTGGCTTAAACTCTAATCGCGGCGCACTGGTTTTGGAGGTTGACCCGAGTGGTGCGGCGGCTCGAGCCGGGCTTCGGGCTTCGGTGCGCGACCGCGATGGACGGATTACCAGCCTAGGCGACATCATTCTTAAAGTCGGCAACACCAATGTCCAAGGGCGTTACGATGTGATTCAACAAGTCGCCAAACGCCGTCCGGGAGATACGGTGACGCTTAGTGTTTGGCGCAATAAACGCCCAGTTGACTTAAAATTTGTGCTGAATCGTGTGACCCAATAAACGAATCTGCCAGCCACGTATTGCTTGATGCCGATAGTGTGCTAGACTGCCTAGCAGTGACTAATCTTGGGAAAATTACCACGCTTCGCCCGTTGCGGAATTTTTTGTCGCAGTTGTTGTTGACGTTTTTATTGGGACTTGGTTTAGTACAACTGACCATCTGGACGGGCTTAACCTTGTATCGTCATGTCGAGTCTGCCCAAGCTGCTGGTGTTGAACAAGAAAAAATCAATACCCTCAAGCTCGAGATTAAATTACTTAAAGAACGAGCCACCCAAGCCCGCGAGGATAAACTGTATTTGGAGCGTCTGGCACGTAAGCAAGGCTTTGTTAAACGTGGCGAGACCGTGATTGTGCCAAAGGTGCGTTAATGTTAAAAACCATTGGTGAAAATGCGCTGCTCGAGGTGCTGTCTGGCTTGCCCGAAATCAGTATTGGACGTGTTTGCGGTGGGCGAGTTGCCGCCGTTTGGTTGGGGGATTCGCTTGAAGTGCTGTCTGTCACCCTCGAGCCATTTGAATTGTCCGATGCAGAGTTATGTCGCGCTCGAGCCTTGGCATTTTTAGCCGAAATTCAAGCAAAGCCTAATTTTTTGATGTGAACAAGCGTTTGTACCTAGACAGCTTGTGATTTATAGTGCAAACTATTACCACTCGAGGGCGGATGCCTTGCCACAAGGCGTTAGACTCTACATACAAGGTAGTTTGGTAAATCCTCGAAGGAAATTTTAGAATGTGTCTTCCTACACGGCAGACACGGGGGGCTGCCCCTACGGAATATAGAAAACACTAAAAATCCCCTATTCAATTCTTGTAAGGAAAAATCATGTTCAAAAAAATAGCTGATTTGGTCGCCACCCGTCCCGCTTGGATACTCGGATTTTGGGCAGTTGTTCTTGTGTTGTGCGCCTTTCCCGCTTCTTTAACTTCTAAGAACCTTGTTGGCAATGCCAGTGCGCTACCAGGCAGCGAAGCCGAGCGGGTCAATAAAATCATCGAAAATGAATTTAAGCTCGAGCGCGTGGACACCACACTGGTGGTTACCGAAAGCGAATTGACAAGCGATAAGACCATATTCCTAGAAAAATACAAAACCTTTGTGGCGAAACTCGAGGCGATAGGAGGGGTTAATAGCGTCACCCGATTTGATGCCAGCAGCCCCTTGAAACTGACGGGCGAAGTAAACGGCAAGCTGATACGCGCCACCGTCCTTAGCACCCGCCTGACCGAACCAAACCCTGTGATTAACGCCATTCGCCAAACGGCACTCGAGGCTGAGCTACCCGAGACCAAGGTTTTTGTGACGGGTGCAAGTTCAATCACCAAAGATTTTTTGGAAAAATCCGAGGAGGACACCAAAAATAGCGAACTTGCGGCATTGCCCTTAATTGCCATTGTTCTTGTTTTTGCCTTTGGCGCACTGGTAGCGGCTGGAATTCCAATTGCGGTGGGCGTGGTTTCGATAACGCTGACTATGGCAGCCGTTTATGGTGTGACCCAACTGATTGAAGTCTCGAGTTTTGCTTCGGCAGTCGTGACGATGCTTGGTTTAGGGGCTGGAATAGATTACGCGCTTTTAATGGTCAATCGTTTCCGTGAAGAACTAACCAAAGGACACAGCCCTCGAGTTGCCGCCGCCAATACCACCCGCACCGCCGGACGCGCCGTTGGTTTTAGCGGCTTAACCGTAGCAATTGCCATGGCTGCCCTCTTAATTCCTAACCTGACCTTTGTTCGCAGTATGGGTATTGCTGGGGTATTGGTGGTTCTGATGACTGTGTTGGTCAGTACAACCGCCGTACCTGCCTTACTTGCCATCATTGGTGACCGCGTAAACAGCCCACGCAAATTGCAATTCAAAATCACCTCGAGTGGCAAAGGCAGTACCTTCTGGGCAAATGTTGCCGAAAAAGTTATGCAGCGCCCAATTCCTTGGGTGATTGGTGTGGTGGCTTTTATTCTCTTGATTGCCAGCCCCGCCCTCAACATGAAACTTGGCTACACGGGCGCATTTGGATTATCTTCAAATGTTGAATCCCGTAAAGGACTCGAACTCATCCGCCCGCTTGAACTTGGCGGCAGTTTAGACCAATTTGAAATTATTCTCGAGACCAGTGATTTTAGGCAAGACCGCAGTAAATGGCGTGCCTTAGACGCAGAAATTGCTTCATGGGACGAAGCCCGCTTGGTGATTTCGCCGTTCCTGACTTCTCGAGCCGATTTTTCGACCGACACTGACGGCAACAGCCTTGCGACCCTGACCAACCTGACCGAACGCAGTATCTCCAAAGACCGCAAATACTTACGCATCTCGGTGATTCCAAAAGACGCAGTGCATCCTTCTGAAATTCCTGCTTGGCTTCTAAAACTTCGCGGGGCAGCAAAAAACGCTGGATTTGACAAGGTGTTGCTGGGTGGTGCGCCCGTCGGCAGCCAAGAATTCACCAATGCGCTGGTCAGCGCCATGCCGATTGCAATTATTGCTGTCTTTATCGCCACTTTTATTTTACTCGCCATTGCTTTTAGAAGCATTGTTATTCCAATTAAAAGCATCATCATGAATTCTTTGACCGTGGCTGCCAGTTACGGCATCATCACCCTGATTTTTCAAAATGGATTTATGGCGGATTTTTTTAATATCCCCACCGATATTGGCGCAATAGACTCGAGCCTGCCGCTTGTGATGTTTGCGGTTACTTTTGGGTTGAGTATGGATTATGAAATTTTTCTGCTCTCGAGGGTTCAAGAAGCCCATCTGTCTGGCATGAACACCCACGATGCGGTCAAAAGCGCGGTGCAAAGTACGGCGGGTGTGATTACCAGTGCGGCACTGATTATGCTGATTGTCTTTGGTGCGTTTGTCTCAGGTGATGTGGTCGCCAATAAGACCATTGGACTGGGTTTAGCGGTGGCGGTATTCCTTGATGCCACACTGGTTCGTCTGGTACTCGTTCCAGCCGTGATGATGCTGGCGGGTGAATGGAACTGGTGGTTGCCAAAACGCCTTGCCAAAGTCATGCCAAAACTGAGTTTAGAGCATTAAGTAGCTGCCAACAACGCCTCTCGCAATTCATAATTGCAAAACAGCCAGTTTTGGATGTGCTATCAACAAAAAATAGATTTTACTGGCTTGAGCTTCCTTCTGGGATTTTAATGGTTTCTTGCACCCGAAAACCATTTTCTAGTGTGGTTTTTGCCCAATGCTGCGCCGACTCGAGATTGTGGTCACGGTAGTTACCGCATTCAAGTTCGGACACCCCCGGAATATGAACAATTTCCGCAACGTCAGCCAAGGTTTTCTCGAGCGCTATTTTTACCTTATCAACACTGATTTCGCCTTCATGAACAAGATAAAATCCGGTGCGGCAACCCATTGGTGAGAGGTCTATCACGCCGCTTAAATGGTCACGTAAACCACCAGCCAGTAAATGCTCTAAGGTGTGCATTGCCCCTGTCTCGAGGGCGTTTTGGTTTGGTTGGGCAAGACGTAAATCGAACTTGGTGATGGTGTCACCGTGCTTGGTGGTGTGCCGACCAGCTAAGCGCACATAGGGGGCTTGTACTTTGGTGTGGTCAAGATTAAACGATTCAACATTCGCCATTATTTTCTCCTTTTCAGCTTGGGTTCTTCAGCCACATATCGGTTTTGGGTTTTCGACGCGGATTCAAAAACCATTCAAGCATGGCTGGAAAACGCTTACGCCACTCGGATTCCGAATGCACCCCTGTTTCGTCCTCCAAGAAAACCAAATCATAACAGCCTTGTGAAACCAGCATCCCTGCAATCTTTCGACTGTCCTCGAGATACGATTTACTGTCCTTAGACTGCCCACCTTCACGATGCCCACAATCCAAGTAAATCCGCGTATTTGGGGCAATATGGGTCTGCACGTGCTTGAGTAAACCACTTTTACCGACCCAAAAAGCACTCGAGAAGCACCCCGCAAACCCAAAAATATCCGATGCCTCCAAGAGCGCGTATAAACTCATGATTCCACCCATACTGCTACCCGCCACACCTGTAAAACGAGCCTCGGTTAGGGTGCGAAAACTCAAATCCACAAGCGGTTTAACCACATTGACCAGATAATCTAGGTACTCGTTGCCTCTACCACCCGCCCCGCCGTTGATGCCCGGCAATTTAATTTTAGCTTCAAACCAAGGACCATACTCATCAATCCGAGCCACCCCAGCGTTCGGCACAGCCACAATAATACACTCGAGACCACGCTTGGCGAGTCGTTGGGCGGCTTCATCGGCTGCCCATTCCCCCGAGTAGCTGGTTTTATTATCAAAACAATTCTGCCCATCGTGCATGTACAACACAGGATAATGCGCCGTTTTAATTTTGGCGTAACTGGGTGGAAGATAAACAATAATATCCCGTGCTGCCACCGTCCCACCACCGACATTGCGTTTTACCCGAACATTACCCACCACCGAATGCCCCGCCACCGTCGGGTACGCCCGTTCATAAGCAATCCAACTCATAGAAACCTTAGGTGGGAAAGAGGAAAGAGGAAGCAACCCTGCCCATCAGGTGCGCGTTTTGGGTCAAGAAAAGAAGAAAAAATGCGATTGGTCACGAACTCCCCCACTCGCGCTATGCTCGAGTTACCCCCTCTTCGAGGGGGGTCAAAAACCCAAAGACCCAAACCCTCTCGAAGAGGGGGTCGCCGCTCTGCGGCGGGGGGAGTTCGTAAGAGCTTACTTTTTGTGCTGAATACTGAGTATATTTTTGTTTCTCGAGCCATGCGGCATCATAACTTGTTAGACTTACACCATGTGGCAATTAACAATTTCGCAGCGTTTGCGTTTGCTCGAACGGCGAATGCTTGAACTCTCGGCGTGGCGTGTGGCATTAGAATTTGCAGTTCTCGAGTGGCAGATGACTCAACCAAATATAAATTCTCGAGCGGTGCGTCTGGGGGATTCATGGGGCTTTTCAGATGGTACACACGGCTACAATACCCACAAGCAAGGTGCGGTGCGCTTTGAAGCCAATGTGGTTGTGCCAGATTCTCTGGCGGGTTTTCCAGTCGAACTCGAGCTTGATTTTGGTGGTGAGGGTTTTGTCGAAATTACAAACTCGAGTGGGATTGTTTTTCGCGGTGGTTTGAATCCGTTTCATAAGGCATTTCCAATACTCGAGTCAGCCGTCGGTGGAGAATCTTTTGTGGTGACTGTGGATGTTGTCCCAAAGGGTTTATTTGGCTCGAGAAATGATTCGCCCAGTTTGGCGCGAGCGCATTTGGTTGCGCCACATCTCGAGATTCGAGCATTCTTGGGTGATTTAGAAGCACTGCATCAGGTTTGTCTGACGCTTGATTCGCACGAGGTTATACCGCTTTTGGTGGCTGCCGCCGAGGATGTGCTACAAACTTTATCGTGGACAAGTAACGCAAGCGAATACCTTTCGAGGTTGCTGCATGGCACACTTGGTACACCATTTGAACGCAGTATTTTATGGAGTCTGCCAAAAATTCCAGAATTAAAACCACTGGAGGCAGTATATCTCGAGGGTCTGAACTTGGCTCAAGAACAATTACAAGTACACTTAGATAAAATAAAAGTTTTGTATCCATCACAAGGTAGTTTGGCACTGACTGGTCATGCCCATATTGATTTGGCATGGCTTTGGACGATTTCTGAAACACGGCGTAAAATAAAACGTACCTTTGCAACGGTGCTGGATTTAATGAATCGTTACCCGGATTTTAAGTTTAATCAATCGAGCGCCCAAGCCTATGCGTGGCTCGAGCAGGACGACCCCGCAATGTTCGATTCTGTCAAAGCCCGAGTTCTTGAGGGACGCTGGGAAACAATTGGTGGGATGTGGGTTGAACCTGATGGTCAGATGCTAAATGGTGAATCTTGGGTACGACAAATTGTGTTTGGTCAAGCGTATTTTCTCGAGAAATTTGGACGCATTAACACTGTGGCGTGGTTGCCAGACACCTTTGGTTTTAATCCACAATTGCCGCAAATACTGCGTTTAGGCGGGATGAATTCGTTTTTTACCACCAAATTGCGTTGGAATGAAACCTCCGAATTCCCCCATGATTTATTTATTTGGCAGGGCTTAGACGGTTCAAAAGTTCTGGCGCATTGTTTTTGGAATAAGTTTGACAGTTACAACGCGCTTTTAGACCCTAAAAGCATCCTCGAGACATGGCGAAATTTTAAGGGCAAAGGCAGTCCAGCTTGGTTAAAGCATAATACCGCGCCTCAAAGTTTACTGTCTTTTGGATACGGCGATGGTGGCGGAGGTCCAAGCCGCGAACACTTAGAGAGTTATGCCCGACTGAAACAGTACCCTGCCATGCCAAAACTCGAAATGACCAGAGTGGATGATTTCTATTCTTCACTACCAACCGATTTACCAATCTGGAAAGGTGAAATGTACCTCGAGTTGCACCGTGGAACGCTAACCACCCAAGCCAAAATCAAGAAACTGCACCGCATGTTAGAGCATCGGCTGCTCGAGACAGAAGTGCTGTGGTCACTGGCTTGGCTCGAAGGTGAAACTTATCCACAGGCGCAACTTGAAGGTTTGTGGAAAACTTTATTGCTGCATCAGTTCCACGACATTCTGCCCGGCTCGAGTATCAGGGAAGTCTACGAAGATGCTCATGCTGCTTTGGAAACAGCCTTACAAGAAACCACGTCGTTGCGAGACTCTGCACCAAAAAAAGGTGCTTTGCGAGCTTTACTCGAGCATGTGATTGAGGACTCTGCCGAAGCCGAACGAATAGAAATAGAAGTTGTTCCACTCGAGAATGGTGGGTACAAGTTGCAAGGCTCGACGACCACCGCCACGATTAACGCCTCGGGGTGGCTAGAGTCTATTCATGAAACCTACCGCAACATCGAATACATTGCCGCACCTTGTACCCTGACCTACCAGCGTGATGTGCCAAGGGAATGGGAGGCTTGGGATGTCAACCCACCGAGTAGCCAAACCATCGAAAGCCGTGTAGAATTTATACCGTCCGAAACGGGTGTTCGCGTCATCCATCATTGGCGAGACTCGAGCTTTGAACAAGAATTTAGGCTATTGCACACAGGGGTTGAAGTCAAAAATAAGGTTTTTTGGCAAGAAAAACGAATCATGCTACGCGCTGAATTTCCGATGGCAGTGCATGGGCAAACGGCTTTTTTTGAAACTGCTTTTGGGGTGGTGCAACACCCAACTCGAGCCAATACCGCCCTCGAGATGGCGGCTTTTGAAGTTCCTAGCCAGCGCTTTGTGCTGTTGCAAGAAGGCTTAAAAAGTATGGTGCTGCTGAATGACTGCAAATACGGTTTTGCCGTGCGGGACAATTTAATCACCATGTCTTTACTGCGTGGCACAATCTATCCAGACCCAAGTGCCGATATGGGCGAACACGAATTTACGTATTTGCTGGATTACCTCGGCGACCCCGTATTAACCCCGTTCTTGCCACTCGAGACGGCAGCACAACGCGGGTTATCCATGCACAGTCAAATACTGAGCGCCTTAGAAGTGCTTGCTCGTACCGATGGTCTAATGTGCAGTGCAATGTACAAAAGCCGAACCGACCAAGCCTTGATTCTACGATTCTACGAATTAAACGGGCAGCACATTACACAACCTTTCAAGGTTGGCAATTTTAAGGCAGTCCGAGTTTCGGTTATCAATTTCTTAGAGCAAGACTTACAAGAACTCGAGATTGTCAACCAAGCCGTGACCCTCGAGATGTGTGGTTTTGAAATTATCACCTTAAAATTATGGATTTGAATTCTTTGCCTTGCGTCCTCGAGTGCCAAAGTCTATGGCTTCGACATTCAAAACTTTGCCGTTCTCGAGACTAAACCGTACCATCGTGCGTTTTTGATGTACCCCGTGGTGTCCAACTGCCCCGGGATTGATGTACAGCACCCCAAAAGCATCTCTGGCAATCTCGAGGATATGCGAGTGACCACAAATCAGTAATTGCGGACGTTTAGCAGGCTGGCGTAAGACCTCGAGAATTTCTGGGTTATAGCGTTTGGGATGCCCGACAATGTGGCGCATCCAAACCCGCACCCCTTCTTTAGTAAATTGCTGGTCTTCTGGGTACTCGAGTTGCAGCGCGTGATTATCTATGTTGCCACTGACAGCAATAATCGGTTTTTGTAAAGTCTCGAGTTGGGTCATCACGGCTCGAGAACCAATATCACCAGCGTGCCAGATTTCGCTCGCTTCTTGGCAGTGTTCTAAAATTTCTAAATCCATAAAATCATGGGTGTCTGATAGTAAGGCAATTCGCATTTCTCGAGTTTACGGGTAGAATGCGCTTATGGCAATTAATTATCCACTGACCGCGACTTTTAAGCTCTTGGCACTTTCTCCTGAAGTCACGGTGCGTGACTCGAGTGGAGCGTTAATGCTGCAAGTCAAACAAAAAGGCTTTACGCTGCGTGAAGAAACCACGGTTTTTGCCGATGAAGCCAAAAAAGTCCCGCTTTACAAAATGATGGCTGACCGGGTGATTGGTTTTCGGGCAGTCCATAAAATTACCCGCCTTGCCGATAATGCCCCTGTTGGCGCAGTAAAAGCGGCTGGAATGCGGAGTCTTTGGCGTACCCAATACGATATTGCAGACTCGAGCGACCAAACTATTTTGACTGTCCGCGAAGAAAACCCGTGGATTAAAGTGCTGGATGCCTTGGTGGACGAAATTCCCTTGGTTGGTTTTGTGATTGCTATGTTTATCAACCCGCGTTATTTAATGACCGACTCAAGCGGCACAGTTTTATACCGCATCACCAAAAAACGCAGTATCTTAGAAAGTCATTTTACCTTAGAACAAATGACTGCTGAAGCTGCGACAGGCAACGATGAGCGCCTGATTGCTTTAGCCCTGATTCAAGTGATTTTCCTCGAGAAACACCGAGGCTAAACCCGACTTTTCAAGAGCTTGTCCACATCCGATTCAAATGGCAAACTCGGTTGAGCGCCAATTCGGGTGCAAGCCAATGCGCCAGCCGCCACACCACGCCGTACTGCCTCCTCGAGTGAGGCATCCTCGACTAGGGCTGCCGCGAATGCGCCGATAAAGGCATCCCCGGCGGCGGTGCTGTCCACGACTTTGACTGGAAAACTCGGCACATGTCCTTCCCCAGCACTGTTGGCATAGACTGCGCCATTTACACCAAGCGTAATAATTGCTTCTGGTACAAGTTCCCGTAGGGCTTGCGCCTCGAGCAGTGCTTCTTTGATGTTTTGCGGCGCTCGTCCAAGCAGCACTCCTGCTTCGGTTTCGTTGACCACCAATGTGGTCACATCACGCAATTGATTTGGCTCGAGGGCTTGGGCGGGTGCAAGGTTTAAGACCACCCGCGCCCCAGCCACCCGCCCGAGTTTAGCGGCTGCCAGTGCGGTCTCGAGTGGAATCTCGAGTTGAATTAAGACCAATTTGGCATCCGAAAAGGTTTGAACCCGCAGGTCGGATGGTCGTAATTTGCCATTTGCCCCTTGAGAAACGACAATCGTATTCTGTCCTTGGGTATTTAAGGTAATAAAAGCCGAACCAGTCGCAGTTTCTAAGGTTTGTAAACTACTGGTGTCCACCCCTTCACGTTCAAGATTGCCACGCAATAAACTGCCTGCCATGTCCGAGCCAAGACAACCAACCATCCGCACCTTTGCCCCTGCTCGAGCCGCCGCCACCGCCTGATTTGCGCCCTTGCCACCCGAATGAAGCTCTAAGTCAGAACCCAGTACGGTTTCACCCGGTTTAGGATGACGTTCGACTCGAGTTACATAATCAAGGTTCAGGCTGCCAACAACAACAATCATGATAAATTGTACCGCGTTTTGGACTCGGTGCGCCAAATTGCCAGTTGACGTTTCACGCATACGGGTAGTTGACGAGAAGGCAAAAACACGAGATGCTATTACTTATGACCAAGACCGAAACTTATATGGCATGGCTAAACGAACAAGGCTACCGCCCAGAACTCGA
>JAYWHB010000652.1:0-2466 GCA_043777915.1 Deinococcales bacterium | reverse complement strand
TTTAACTGGTCAAATCGCATCTGACCCCTCGGATGCCAGTGGGGTTGGCGCACTCAACCTTGCCAAACTCGAGTGGGATGCTGATATTTTGAGCGCCTTAACACTAGACTCGAGCCTCTTTCCAAACATCCAAGCCTCGCATAGTGTGGTTGGGCAACTGACCAGCACTTGGGCAGAAGCCACTGGACTGCCAGTTAGAATTCCTGTGGTGGCTGGGGCTGGCGACAATGCTGGCGCACAAATCGGTTTGGGAGTCTCGAGTAAAAAATCGGGCTTAGGCAGTGTTAGCCTCGGTACAAGCGGTGTAATTGTTGTGCCGCTCGAGCAACCAATTTCTGAACCCAACGGACGAGTTCATTTATTTTGTCATGCCGACGGCGGATACTTTTTCTTGGGTTGCACCTTGAGTGCGGCTGGTAGTTTACAATGGTTCAGAGACACCCTTGCCAAGAATGTTCCTTTTGACGAATTGATGCAGGAAGCCGCCAATGTGCCTAGTGGGTCGGACGGTGTGACCTACATGCCCTATTTGGCTGGTGAACGCAGCCCGCACTTGAACCCAGACCTTCGGGGCGCATGGTTAGGCTTAAGCCTTGCCCACACTCGAGGACACCTAACCCGCGCCATTCTCGAAGGGGTCGCCTTTAGCTTACGCGAAACTTTAGAGGTCATGAACCCAATCGCCAAAGCCGAGAAGCTCCTGTCGGTTGGCGGCGGTACACGCTCCAACCTTTGGCTTGGCATTATCGGCAATGCCCTTGGTCTGCCACTCGAGAAACCCGCCCTCGAAGAAGGACCCGCTCGGGGCGCAGCGATTCTTGGCTTGGTCGGGGCTGGAGTCTATCCCAGTGTAGCCGATGCGCTTGAAGCCACCGCGCCAAGTTCTACCCCGATCAATATTGTTCATGACTCGAGTTTAGAAGCTGCTTTTGCCCAATATAAAAAAGGATTTGTTGCCACCCGCTCGATGATTTGAACGCTGCTAAACATCATGTTACACTCAACCCCATGATACGAGGAGTACGCGGCGCAACCACAGTCACCGAGAACACTTCAGAAGCTATTTTTGCAGCCACCAAAGAATTACTGGTTGAAATGCTTGGTGCAAATAACATCTGTCAAAATGCCGACACGCCAACACTCGAGGAACTTGAAGAAGTGTGCAGCATCATGTTTACGGTGACGCACGACTTAAACGCCGCTTTTCCAGCCGAGGCTGCCCGCAATGGACTGGGTATGAAATTTGTGCCACTCTTAAATGCCCTCGAGATTCATGTGCCAAACCGTTTAGAGCGAGCCATTCGGGTGATGATGCACATCAACACCGACAAAGCCCAACGTGAAATTAAACATATTTACTTGCGTGGTTCAACGGTGCTGCGTCCAGACCTCGAGAGCGCTCAGTAATGAGCAAATAAGCTGTGTAACCAAAAACTCGAGTGAAGCAGGTAAGCGACTATGGGCAACCTATGCAGTGATTTATTTTAGTATTTTTAGGGTAGCTTGTTGATATGTCGGAACATCCCGAAAAACTGGATTGTTAAACTGTTCTAAGCGGATAACTAAGGGGTTGAGGTGCGGAATCACAAAAATACACTGTCCAAGAATCCCTTGGGGTGCTGTTTAAGCAGCAATTCCCTTTGGTTGTTCCGTTGTCTCTAAACTCCAAGTCGCATCTTATTGTGCATCAATCGGCTGTCGGATTTTTGACTGACTTATTGACTTAAACCCATATCAGCTTTAAACGTTGGACACAATATCAAATGCCTTCTGGTTTGTAAGTATTCCAAGCCTGTTCTTATACCAAACTGAGGAAGTTCGTAGAACTTCCCGATAAAAAGGAGTACCAAAAAACACTGTCAAAGACAGTATTACCTCATCATTTCGTCCACAGAACATGTAGTTTACCGTAATTTTTAGCACAGCGTCGGGGCTGGTTGTCGCCCAAGCGGTACGCGATAAAAACCATTGGCTCGAGGTGGAATGGTCAAGCTGGCATGTCTGGTCAAGCGAATCATGGTGCTTGGGTTGCGGTATTCGAGAACGGTGACGCGAACACCGTAAGCTCTTAACCATCTGGCGATAAATTCGCTGGCGCTGCGTTTGTTGCTGCGTACCATAATGCTCTTGTCGGGGCGCTCGAGGTGACGCTCTAAAGTGGGGATGCTCAGTCCAAGGTGTGGTGCGACCCGTTTGGCGATGTCGTTGCGCCGTTTACCAGTGGTGATTTGTTGGTCTAAGCGAACCGCATATTGCATGGCTGTCCCCTCCTAGAAAAATTGTAAGGGTTTTGTACGTTTTTTTCCGCCGAGTTTTTCACAATTTTTGGTTTTGGCTATTTTTGGCGAAGTCAGTGCATTGCTCTGGGGGTGCAGCTCAGTATTGGGGGTTTTTGCCACAGAATGAAAAATTACGACTTTCTAGCCCCCTCTCCCCGTTACTCGTAAACTCGCAACGACCCTCTCC
>JAYWHB010000651.1:0-19056 GCA_043777915.1 Deinococcales bacterium | reverse complement strand
CACCGCGCCCAAAGAAGACATGCCACGCTAAGGATTTGATTGGCTCGAGTTTAAGCGCCGCAAACCCAAGTTCTAAGAGTTGTGGTTGGGTCATACTGGTCAGTAACCTTCGCATCCAGAGGCGCGAAGCAAAACGACTGCGCCAAACGCCACCGTTGTAGGCACTTAGGGCGTTGGGATTACCGCCGAGGTACTGCTCGAGAACCGAAGCCGCAAAATGAGCCAGCCGCATGGCAGGGTCTAAGCCGCCAGCCGTTAAAGGTGAAACTGCGCCAGCCGCATCGCCAAGCAGTAATCCTCGAGAACTGATGATGTTTTTGAGAACCCCACCAACAGGGATTCGTCCACCACGCCGCTCGAGCAACTTGGCTTTGGAAAAATCAAATTGGGTGGCAACACTTTTGCGAAATGTTTCTAAGGCGCTGGCTGGGTCAAAGGCATGATTGTAGCCACCCGTCCCAAGATGCACATGCTGACCGTCATGCACCACCCAAGCAATATAGCCCGGGGCAAGTTTAGGCTCGAAGTAGACATCAAAACACGGTTCGCCATTTAAGGGAACACCTTCTAGGACATCTTCGACCCCAACAATAAATTCTTTGTTTGACTCGAGTTTTAGGTCTTGGGCAACCTTGGAAACCGCGCCGTCCGCCCCGACCAAAAACCGCGCCTGTACACTGATGGCTTTGCCGTTCTGCTCGAGATGCAGCACACTGCCAAAACTGGATTTACTCGAGCCTAAAAAGTGCGTGCCACCTGTAAAAACCGCCCCGAGGTTGCGGCTTTCCTCGAGCCGATGCTGGTACAGTGCGCCCATTCGCCCAACCCTAAATTCATCATGAGGACTGGAGAGGGCTAAACACTGGCGGGCTGGGGAATAAAGGCGCACATGACGCACCGCTTCGCCGAGACAATGCTTTGGGATTTGAAAATCCTCTAAGGTTTTTCGGACAAAAATACCAGTGGTGTGAATATGTTGGCTTACATCGGTTTTTCTGTCCACCAGCAAAACACTCAAACCTCTTAGACTGAGTTCTTTGGTCAGTTCTAAACCAGCTAAACCCGCGCCAATCACGGCAACATCAAAAGATTCCATAGGCAGACTTTACAAAGCCCTAAATGAGCAAAAACTCATTATCACTGCTGGGTTTACCGCTTGTGTTCATTTAAGGCTTCCAAATGTGGTGTCTAAACGCTTAAAATACAGAACATGGAACGCCCCTTAATGGTCTTCTCCGGTCAATCGAACCCCGTGCTTGCCAATGAAATCTGCGAGCATATCGGCATTCCATTGGGGCGTTCAATGACAAGACGCTTCAGCAACGAAAATATCGAGGTGCAATTTAAGGAATCCTTACGTGAAGCCGATGTTTTTATTGTCCAGTCCTTGTGTGGCAATGGCGAATACAATGTTTCGGATTCGATTATCGAACTGCTGTTAATGGTTTCTGCCGCCAAAAGCGCCAGCGCCAACCGTGTTACTGCCGTGATTCCTTATTTTTCCTATGCCCGTTCCGACAAAAAAGACCACCCGCGTATCCCCATCGCGGCTCGAGTCATGGCAGACATGTTTCAGGTAGCGGGAGCAGACCGCGCCCTGATGATGACCCTACACAGCCCACAAGTCCACGGTTTTTTTAGTATTCCTGTAGACCACCTCAGTGCCGAAGTGGTGATTGGCAACCATTTTATGACCACCATTGCTTCTTTAGAAGATGCCGTGGTGCTTGCCCCAGATGCAGGTGATATTAAACGTGCCTCGAGTTTAGCCCAACGCCTTGGTTGCGGTATTGCTTTTATAGATAAGCACCGCGTTTCGGATACCAGAGTCGAAGCCAGAGGTTTAATCGGTGAAGTCAAAGATAAAATTGTGCTGATTGTAGACGATGAAATTTCCACGGCGGGCAGCATTGTCGAAGCCGTCAGTGTGATTAAAGAAGCCGGCGCTCGAGAAGTCCATGTGGCAGCCACCCACGGTGTCTATGTTGGACCTGCCATCGAACGCATCCGCGACCTAGATATTGTTGAATGTGTGTCTACCAACACCTGTTATGTCTCGCCAGAAAAACTTGCCATAACCAATAAATTAAAAGTCTTATCGGTTGGTTCGGTCTTTGCCGAAGCGATTCAACGGATTCACACGGGCGAGAGTGTCAGTACGATGTTTATTTAAGTAAGCCAAGCAATCCATCCCAAGTGGTCTCGAGGGTCTGCCCTAAAGAAGTTAAGGCAGCTTGCAATTGCCAGTTCTGTCTGTCGCCAACCAGATTACTGATACTGCGAAGCTCCAAACACGGCACACCGAAACGCAGCGCAGCTTGGGCAACCCCAGCCCCTTCCATCGCTTCGGCTCGAGCCGAGAACTGCCTAACAATCCCTTTGGCTCGAGTCGGACTGATGGTGACGGTTTCTAGTGTGGCAATCACGCCAAATTCAAGTTTTGCAGCCTCTGCATAGGCTTGAGCTTTATTCCAAACAGGAAGAACCTGAAAAATATCTGGGGCAATTGGAAAACCAAGTGCCTCGACTCGAGAACCTTGCTGCACACCAAACCCAGCGTAGACCAAGGCACTCGAGACCACACAATCAGTCAGTGCCAAACCAGAATTTGGGTATGCCCCAGCGATGCCTACCGATAAGACCAAATCGGCTCGTCGCTCGAGCAGCGCCGCTTGGGTACTTAAGGCGGCATTGACCGCTCCAATCCCCGAAACAATAATTCTCGAGTCAGGCAAAGTCGGTAAACGCTGCGCCTCGAGTGGTGTGGCAACAACAATCAGAACCTTGGGCATAAGCCTAGGGTAACTTATTTTTGGGTGGCTGGCTTGTTGCGCCCTATCACACCGAAACTTGTTGCGCTCTTGTCACGCTAGATTCTTAAACTAGCAACATCTCGAGGGTATGTTGCCTTACCGTGTCTCGAGTTAGGAGAAATATGAAAAAATTATTTGCTGCTTTTACCCTTGCTGCGCTTGCCACAGCTTGTGGTGGTACAACTACAACCGAAGACCCAAATTTGTTTGGTGGGGCTACAAAATTCCCTTTTGAATGCCGTTCGCTCGAAAAACGTACTGGCGCAGAATGGGATAAGCGCTGTGGTTATGATGGCGTTTCGCAACAAAGCATTAATGACTTAGCGGCGACTGGTGTGCGAATTGGCACTGGGGCTGGCAGTTTGGCTGAACTGGCGTATGGTGTGCCAACCACACCCGGAACAGTGCGTTTCTGGGGTGGGATGCTCGACAATGCCAATCGCAAAATTTATGTCGGCGGCACATGGTCAGATGCTCGTGATTCAACAGGCAATCCAGACCTTAAAAACTTTGGCGTGCTGCTCGAGGTGGACATCAATTTTGCAGGTAGCACCGTTGGCAATCGGCGGGTGATTAGCGGCAAATACCTGACCAAGCAGGGCGATGTGGATGTTGGCACGGGCGATACACTACATACAGTTCGCAGTGTCAAGCGGTTTAACAATCAGTTTTACGTTTTTACAATGGATGCTGGCAACCCAGCCACAGTGGTTCGGATTGACCCTACCACGGGAAACCGCAGCACAGTTTGGACAGAAAAAGCTGTGGCTTTTAATACACCCGGTGCATTTCCCGCCGACCAATGCGAGAACGGACAGGTGCAGAGCAACAGCAGTGGTCAACGCCGCTCGATGCAAATTAACGGCTTGGGCAGCCCTTTTGAAATGAACCCCATAACTGGTGAATTTTACTTTAGCGTGATTCACGCCTCGAACCTTGGTAGCCCATATGGAATTATCAAAATCAGTAGCGACGGTAGCACTTGCTCATGGGTGACACGCTTTAAGGCGACTGGCAACAACAAATACGCCGACAATGCCACCACCCAAGCCGACCCAACTTATGGGCTACCAACTGGCGTGGGTTCAAGAGGGACTGGCTTTAGCAGCATGACCTTAAACAGCAACAATTTGTTCTACCGTGAATCTGGTGGCAAAAAATGGTTGTATGCCGCTTCTGGCAGCAGCTACTGGCGCATGGACACCCAGACAGGAAACCGTGAATTGGTAGTTCAAGAAGAAGTCGGCGACACCAATACAGTTTGGGACTCGAGCCGCAATGTCGCATGGACTTCGGGTACATTTGGTGGCACATACATCGGACCAATTTTTGATTTTGACACTGCCAGTCCAAGAGTAGGTGGTAACGTTCGCTGCCTTGGAACTGCCAACAATGTTCCATGTATGAAAGGTCCTGGCTATGCTGGTCCGATGAACCGTGGTGCGTTAATGTTTGACCCACTCGATGGCAACCTAATTTTTGCCCACAACCAATTTGGAATTGTGCGCTACGAAGTGCAAACCGGTAATACCTATATTGTTTCGCTCTAAGCCGTGTTGCGATCTTGTCACGCTAGATTTGTAATCTTTACACACATCCTCGAGTCACCCTCTCCCAAGTGACTCGAGGATGCCAAAAAAGTCTCGAGAGGGAGTCTCGAGCAAGGAGAAACTTAATGAAAAAATTAATTCCATTGTTAGCCCTAACCGCCGCGATTCTGACGGCTTGCCCAACACCAGCGCCACAACCTACAGGTACAGCCGTACCAACCACGGGTGGAACGGTCAATAGCAGCGATACTCAAGCCTCATTGAACGCCCCCAGTGCCACAGCAGGAACATTTGTGGCTGTCACAGCCTCGAGCGACCAAGGGCAATTGCCAAGCGGTTTAACTTTTGTCCGTGCTTACAATTTCCAAGTTACGGCGGGTTCAGTCCCCAGCGCGACGGTCAGTTTCGCGGTAGACAATGCAGGCGCGAGCAAAGCCACAAGCAATGCCATTCGGTTATTTCGCCGTGATGGTGTTTATTGGCGTTATGTGGAAGGACAGTTTGGTGTCAAAGGCGCACTCCGAGCAACAGTTCAGACGTATGGTGTTTATGGTGTCCTGAGCGGTGTTGCCACGATTAAAGATATTGTCCTCACCCCAAGCCCAGTCAATTTGACCGTCGGAAATACCCAACAAATGACCGCCGTTGTGCGTGACAGCTTAAATCAACCGATGCCAAGCGTGGATAGCCCCGTTACTTGGCTTCTCGAGAGTCAAACATTTGCAGGTGCAGTGCCACAAGCCCTTGAGGTCGTCGCGGTCAACACCATTAGCGCCTCTGGTTTATTCACCGCAAATGCAGCCGCCACAGACAAAATTATTGCCACCACCAATCAAAACATTGAAGTCCGTGTCCCAGTTACCGTGACCAAAGGAGTCGTCAAATAGGCTTTTTAGAATCTCATCCTCGAGTCATCGTGACTCAAGGATGACTGCAATACAAGTCTCGAGCGGGAATCTCGAGTCAGGAGAAAATCATGAAAAAGTTATTACTGGCTGGTCTAGTCGCCATCTCGAGCCTCGCGCTTGCTCAAGCGGATTTTAGTAAGGGTCTGGCAGGTGTGATTCAAACTTTGGCTTCGGAGGATATGTTCTATACGGGCATTGAAATTCCAACCCTTAAAAAACTGATGAGCAACCCAGGCAAAGAAGAGACCGTGACCTATAACCTCAAAGACGCGGGTGGATTTGAAATGAGTTACAAAGTCAAGAAAAGCCAAGGCTTTGTGCAGATTTTTGAGAGCAAGATGACCTATTGGGTGACTTTTTCTGCCTTCCTGACCTCGGACGATATTTTGGTAGGTATGGTCACCAGCGCCCAAAAAGCCAGCAATGGACGCGGCAATGACCTCCAGTTTTTTAGCATTGCTAAGAAAAAGCCAGTCTCGCCAGTTGGTGCAAAATGGTACAAAGCTGTGACTGATTTTGCCAATGGCAAGTGCAAAGTGCCAATCGAGAACATCCACTTTGAACTTAAAGAAAATGCTGATGACATTAAAATTTCGGGCTTTGATATTTTCTTGACAGGCAAGAAATATACCCTGAGTGGTGTGCTGAAAATTGGTGAAAAAGGCGAAATTACTTTCGATCCAAAAACCGCCAAGTGCTAAGCATGAAAAAATTACTCTCGAGTCTGCTGGTATTGGTTTTTGCTCAACTGGGTTTGAGTCAAAGCACCGATGTGGGTTCAATCATCACCCCAACAGGTAATATTTTTTGTCGAGTCGAAAAGGTGGCTGGTAATACGCTGCTCACTTGCCAAGTCTCACAAAGTACGGCGGTTATTCCGCCAAAACCCAAAGACTGTAACCTCGAGTGGGGTAATCGTTTCCTCATGAGCGAACGCGGTAAGTCTGAGTGGGCTTGTTATGGCGATGTGCTGTACAGCCCGAGCTTAAAGCGGCTCGAGTACGGGCAGACCCGAAAAATTGCTGGCTTTACCTGTGATTTAACCATAGCCCGTCTGCGCTGCATCAACCTCGATAAGCACGGTTTTGAATTATCTCGAGCCGCGCAAAAATTGTTCTAAGCCCAACTCACTCGAGACTCGAGAACACATAAGGAGAAAAATGAAAAAAGGTTTATTTGCACTGTCTTTGTTAGCGCTGACTGGCGTAGCACTGGCACAATTTAATCAGAATCGGAATTTACCAACCAAATTCCCAATAGACTGCCGCGCTATTGACCGCCGTCCGAATAGCCCTGCTGAAGCTGTCCAGAATTGGAATTTTCGTTGCCAGCGTCTCGCTGACCAATGGGGCAAAGGCGCACGGTTTGGCACTGGCATTGGACCAGCCCAATTGATGACTGGTTTCCCAACCAAACCCGGATCGAGCCGTTATTATGGCGGATTTTTAGATAATGCCAAGCGTAAAATCTACATTGGTAGCACTTGGTCTGACAACCGCGATGTCGGCGGCAACCCAGACCTCAAAAACTTTGGCGTGATTTACGAAGTGGACATTGACTGGTCAAAACCAGAAACAGTCGGCAACCGCAAAGTGATAAGCGGTAAATATCTCTCGAGACAAGGCGATGTGGATGTCGGTTCTGGCGATACCTTACGCACGGTGCGAACCATTAAAAAAGGCAAAGATGGGATGTTCTATGCCTTTACCTTTGATGCTGGCAACGTATCCACCATCATGAAAGTAGACCCTACATCCGGAAACCGCACCACCGTCTGGACAGAAAAAGCCATTTTGTACTCTGACAAAGGCGAATTTCCCAAAGACCAATGTGAACAAGGCAGCGTGCCTCAAGCCCCCGGCGTGATGGGCAGTGTACCCGGAAGCTCGAGACGAAGTAAACAAATCAACACTGGTTTTGCGCCATTTGAAATGAACCCCAACACTGGCGAGTTCTACCTGATTCCAAACCCCGGCACTGGTGCTTTTGGCATTATGAAAATTTCTGCCGATGGCAAAGAATGCTCGTGGGTAACACGCATGAAAGCCCAAGGTAACAACCGTTATACTGACAATGCCGAAAACAAAGCCAAAGCCGATTACGGGCTGCCTAACGGCTCTGGTCCAAGAGGTACAGGCATCACCAACATGACCTTCCCCGGCACAAACATTTACTATCACGAAATTAAAGGCAAGCAATGGTTGTATGTGTCTTCAGGCAACACCTACTGGCGTGCCGATGTCGAAACTGGCAACCGTGAATTGGTGGTACAACAAGAACCCGGCGATTCCTACAGCGTTTGGGATCCTGTTCGTAACTTTCTCTGGACGGCTGGCACAGGCAATGGTTCGGGTATTGCACCTGTCACAATCAACGATGAGGACAATCCAAAGTTGCTTGGTAGTCTCTTTTGTATGAACCCAACAGCAGCTTGGTTTCAGTGCATTCGTGGACCCGGCGAAGCAGGACCACTCTTGCGCGGTGGAATATTCCTTGACCCAGCCGATGGTAATTTAATCATGGCACACGATGCGGTTGGACTGGTACGCATTGAAGTGGCAACAGGCAACACCTATACATTCTCGTTGTAGGACACGTACATCTTCTCGTTGTAGAAGAACACCTTAAAACCCCCACTCAATTGAGTGGGGGTTTTGTTATTTCTCGAGACTATTTTTCTGCCAGTAAGCCCTGAATGGTTTTCTCGAGTTTCGGAATCGCATCTGGATAGCGGCTCGAGAGTTCGCCAGCATGGGTCACTCGGATTTTGCCGTTTTTGTCCACAAAATAAAAAGTGGGCCAATAGCGATTGTTATAGGCTTGCCAAGTTCGCTCTAAGTTATCTTGAAACACTGCCCATGTGACATTGTCTTTGATTAAACTACTCTTTAAGGCGTTTGGGTCTTTGTCACTTTCAAATTCTGGGGTGTGAACACCGACGATTTCAAAACCTTGGGCTTTGTACTTGGCATACCAAGCCCGTAAAGTCGGCAAGCTATTGTGGCAGTTAATGCACGAATGCACCCAGATATTGACCAGCAGCACCTTGCCCTTAAAGTCAGCCACTTTTTTAGCAGGACTGTTAAGCCAAATTCCATCGGCTTGAAATTCTGGGGCGCTTGTGCCGACATTCTGAGCGCTCGAGATGCCAAGTGCGCCAGCAATACCGAGAAGCCCAATTCCGAGAACTCGAGAAAGGTTTGTCATGGTCTAAATACGCAAGCCCATCTAAAAACGTTCAAACCCGTTTTTTGATTGGTTTTGGTGGCATTAAATATGTCATGATCGAATCAAATGCAGGTCGTAAATCAAAGCGTTGTTGTCTCACCTTTAAGACTCGAGTTACTGGGTACGGCAGGTGTTTTTCTGGGTCAAAAAGCAGTTAAGCTGGGGGTTAAACCCCTTGCGATGCTGGCAATCGCGGCGCTTGGTGGGCGGATTTCGCGGCGTGAACTGGGCATCATGCTCTGGGCAGATGCGCCGAACGCTTTGAATAACTTATCGGTGGCGCGTAACACCCTCGAGAAAGCCTTAGGCAAAGGTGTGTTGGACACCAATCAAGAATTTTTTGCCTTACAAACAGGTTTTTCTTGTGATGTTCTCGAGTTCAGGAACGGCATGGCAGCTTTGGATGGTTCGGTTTGGGACTTATGGCGTGGCGCATTTTTGACAGGTTTACGCCTGACTGATTGGGAGATGGGTTTAGGCGCAGAATTTGAAGAATGGTTGTTGACCACCAGGGAAACCCTTATTTTAGAGCGCCGAGAATTTGCAGTGCGGCTTGGGGTGCAACAAATCAGGCTCGGTGATTACAAAGCAGCTGTAACCTTTCTTAAAGTCAGTCAAACAACCGATGGCGACCCATTCGAGGATGCAGCGCAGTATTTGATGCTGGCATTTGGAGCAATTGGGCTGGCAGAACAAGCCGTTTTGGTGTTTGGTCAAATCAGCAAATTACTACTCGAAGAACTTGGGGTTGAACCAAGTAGGCGTACCTTAGAGGCGCTTGAAATCATTCGCTCCAAACAACCCGAGGCGTGTAAAAAAGCCTTGCAACTCGAGTTAGGGCAGGAGTTGACTGCACCTGTTCCTATTACCCAAGTACCTTTGATTGGACGCGAATCAGAACTCGAGCAGGTTCTAAGTTTTTTACAAACCAATCAAACCACTGTGATTCTTGGCGAGCCGGGCGCAGGAAAAACACGTTTGGCGCTCGAGGCAATGCGGCTTACTGCGGGTTACACAATTTGCTTAAGTTCTCACCAAGAAAGCCTTGGTTTTGCACTTTTAGAAATGCTGGTGCAGCAATGCTTAAAAGATTTTCCTGATGCTTTAAGTGTTTTAGCCGCAACCGAACAAGCCGTTTTAAGCAGTTTACTCGAGTCACGCTTTTCGAGTCATCGGATTGTTTTATTTCAAGCCATTAAAGTATTGCTGACCCATTGTAAAGTCAGTTTACTGCTGCTTGATGATGCCCAATGGTTAGACTCGAGCAGCCTCGAATTTGTGCTTTTTCTACTCGAGCGCCCAGTACCAGACTTGCGTTTATTACTGACCCAACGCAATACCGAGATGCCACGCAGCAATATCAATGCGGTACTTGAAGCTCATCATGCCAAGTTTTTGGCGTTAAGCGCCTTGTCCGAAACCGCCATCATGCAAATGGCTCGAGCCATCGGCACGGATAGCCTAGACTTTGCTACTTTACAAAAACGTTCTGGCGGCAACGCTTTTTTTGTTTTGGAATTGCTGCGTTTTGCCCCAGATGCACAAAGTAAAACCTCGGAAATGGTGGGTTCACGCTTGCATAACTTAAGCGAACCCGCGAGGCAGATTCTCGAGGCGTTGTGTATTTATGGGCTGGCGACACTGGCAGAACTGCGGATTGTTTCGGGGCGTTCGCTGGATGAATTAAACGCGGCACTCGAGGAATTAGGGACAGCCATGCTGATTAACCAAACCGCCACACAAATTGGTTTTGCCCACGATATTGTGCGCGAAGTCTTAGACCAACACATTTCGGCTTCACGGCGCAGTTTGCTGCATTTTCGAGCGACGCAAATTAAAAACCACAACACTGCACGGCATTATTGGGAAGCAAGAAGCGTCTGGGATGAAAAAGACGAAAAAAGTGCTTTTCAAGCCTTTCTTGAACTGGCTCAAATCCAAACCCAACGCGGCGATTTGGCGCTTGCCCAAGTTTGGTTAGAACGCAGTTTAAGTCTTGCCCGAAGCCCAGAAGCTCGAGCCGAAGTATTCTTAGAGACTGCCAATACCTTAGAAAGTTTTGGGCGTTACCAAGAAGCCCTTGAAGAACTCGAGACTGCCCAAAGCATCACTGCTATTTTAGAACCTGTGCTGCAAGCCAAGTTACTCAATACCCGAGTCTGGATTTTGCAGCGCGAATACCGCGATTTTGTGCAATCTGCAAGGCTTTTAGCAACAGCCCTTGGCTTACTGAGTGGCATTGCCAGTAGTGCTGCCCAAAGCGCCATCAGTCAGACCTATAATTTACTCGGTTCACTCGAGTACAACAATAAAGATTACGCCAGCGCCCTTATGTATTACCAAAAAGCCCAAAGAATTCGGCGGGTGCTTGGCGATTCGGTCAGGCTTGCCGATTCACTTGGTGGGTTGGGCTTGGTTTACACCGCCTTAAACGACAGCAAAGCCGAAAAGCATCTGCTTGAATGTCTGCATTTACGCGAAACCAACGGCGACCTGCATGGGGTCTCGAGGGCTTTAACCAACCTTGGGATGTTTTACGGCACGAAGAATCAATTTGTCACCGCCCTCGAGTTTCAAGAACGCAGTTTAGGATTGCAACAGCGTTTTGAGAATCCAACCGGGATTGCCATTGCCTTAAATAACTTAGGCGTGACCTATTTTCGACTCGAGCAGTTTCAAACAGCCCATGCGTACTACGAAAATGCGATTGAGACCTTACAATTCAGTCAATTACCGATACGCCAAAATTTTTATGATAACCTAGCCGAGGTCACTGCTAAACTCGAGTCACTGCGTTCTTAAACGCAGGTTTTTTGCTGTAACGGAGAAGATATGAAAAAAATTATTTGGGTTTTCCTGATGCTTGGCTTAACGGCTTGCCTCAGACCAGTAGTCAATCTTGCACCAAAATTACGTCCAAGTACGCTTATCTCGAGCAGCACATCTGAATTTTTAATCGAGGGTCAACAGCTATTTCCGCAATCGGTACTGATTGCCGGGCAAACCACCCAGATTCTCGAGACCGACCCGAACGGCACTTTTATCAAAGTTAAAATTCTCAGTGCTTTGCCAAGCGGTTCGTACACCTTACAAGTTAATAATGCCAGTGCAAGCGCCACATCCCAAGCTGGAATTACCGTTCTCGAGACCAATGATGTTTTTGCCAATACCGATTACGGTACACTGGCAACCCGCAATCAGTACATCCTTGGTGGGCGTGGTGTATTGGCATTTAAGCCCAATGCCAACCGCGTGGCAGTTCTAGCTGCCATTGCTAATGCTGATTTTAGTGTCACCCAAACCCAAGAACCATTTGTGCCAAACAGCAATAGTGTGTGCGGTCAAGCGATTGTGGTGCTTTCGGATAATAAAGTCAATCGTTCAGTCATAGAGGGCTTAAACACACTGCAAAAAAGTTTAGAGACACTCGAGACTGATGTGGTTTTTGACTTAAATGCCGAGTACGTTGCCGATGAACCTAGTGCTGGCTTAAGCCAAATGCCGCTCCTCGAGTCTGTTTCAGAGGTGCGCCCAGCCGCTATTCCCACCGATTTAAGCACCGCTCGAGTGGCAGTGATTGATTCTGGGGTTAGCCCCCATCCAATTTTTGCGATTTCTGGCGGCGGGAACTTTATAGACACGGCTGCGGCTCGTAATTTTACCAGCGAAGGCACAACCACCGATGTTTCCGACCTCGCCACCGAGCGCAGCGCCGATGGTACGCCAATCACCTCGAGCATGGTTGGGCATGGGACTGCCGTGGCTGGCGTTATTGGCGCTACAATCCTCAAAACCTTTGCACCAATGGCAAGCGCCTACACCGCCCAAATGGACAAAATGATTGTGCCAATTAAAACCTGTGAAGGGGCAGCCGGACGTTGCCGCAACTCGAGTGTGGTTATGGGTGTTTGCTACGCCATCAGCCTGAACACTGGAAGTAACCCAGTCAAAATCATTAACCTCAGCCTAGGTTCTAAATACCCCTCGAGTTTACTGTTTAGCGCCTTAACCGAAGCCAGCGCCCGAGGCATGAGCATTATTACCTCGGCAGGAAATAAGGGTTTGGTGGTCAGTAAACCACCGAATTTTCCAGCCAACCACAGCATTGCCGCTCAAGGCAGTTTTGAAGCAATTTCTGGTTTAATTTCGGTTGCTAGTGTTGAACAAATCCCAGCCACCACAGTTTTTAAGGCATCAGACTTCTCGAGTGAAGCCAGTAGCGTCAGCATCAGCGCCAATGGTGTGGTGCAGTCTTTGGCTGCCAATAATTTATCACTTAGTCCCACTGCCTTGCGGGTGTTCTCTGGCACATCCTTTAGCACGCCACAAGTCAGTGCTGCCGCCAGTTTGTACTACGCCCAGAATGCAGGTTTAGCAATCACCCCAGAAACCTTTAAGCAAAAATTGCTCAGTACCGCCATACCATCTGGCACAGCCAATTTTCAGAGTTGCCCAAGCAAAAAATGCGGCGCTGGAATCTTAAATATGGCAGGGATTCTCGCCCCGTAAACCTAAAACTCGAGCAACCCCGACGCTTTTAGGGTCGGGGTTTTTTATTGTCTCGAGAACCCCTTAAGACCCTTTTAAGACCCCAAAAACTATGCTCTGCCTCACAAGTCCACAACAGGAGGTCAGCACAAGCAGTTCAAAAAATCTCGAGTCCAAAACAAAAAATACAACCTAGCCCCTCACTTCTCAAGTTTTACCTATTTTAGGAGAACCACCATGAAAAACTTTAATACATTTGTGTCCATTGTTGCCATCACCCTTGGTCTCGCTTCTTGTACCCCACCAATCATTCCAGTGCCAGCCAATCCACAAGCCTTCTTTGATGCCAACGGTGTACCAATTCAAACTAAAATTATCACCCTTGGCAGTGGGGTTGTTAAGGTGAGTTTTTCTAAAGGCACAACCCTAACTTTTAATAATGATTCGGTGGTCAACGCGAATGGCTCAGTTTTTACAGGAAATGCCGTACTGCAAGTGCGTGAGATTGCTTCAAAAGCTGATGCACTGCTCAGCAATGTACTGACTGTTTCAGGCGAACAGCAACTTGTTTCAGGCGGTATGTTTTTCCTAGACTTAAAAAAAGAAGCTGACGGTGCGCCGCTCAATGTTAATCCAGCCAAGGGCGTAGCGGCGGCTGTACCACTCAAAACCAATGCGGCTGGAACACCTGCGATAGATGACAAAATGCAGCAGTTTATTGCTGACTCCATTCCACTTGCCACAGGTGACTCAAGTGTCAATTGGAAGCCAGTTGCTGGACAATTTGGTATTGATAAAACGACATTGCCGGGTTCGTATGTGTTCAGTATTTTTAACAAGGGCTGGGTCAATTGCGACTTTTTTTACAGCGACGCACGCCCCAAGACCACATTGGGTGTGACTTTTGATGCCATTAACGATGCCAATACAATTGTCTTCATGATTCCTCAGAACATCAACTCGGTTATTTCACTGTACACCAAAGATGGCGCGAACAAGAGAAAAAGCTACATTAACTCTGTGCCAGTTGGCTTAAATACCGAAATTGTCGCTATCACTTTTAATGGCGGCAAGCAGTACCTTGCTCGGAAAACCATTACTGTAACTGCCAATCTAACCGAGAACTTAACCTTTGTTGAAACCAGTACAACGGATATAAAAGCCTACCTAGAAACACTTAACTGACCGTTGCCATTAACCTGCCCTTATCAGAATTTTCTGCTAGGGGTAGGCTGTTTCTCTTAGCCATCATGCAGTTCAAAATTCTTGGTAATTTGATTTTTTAGGAGAAGGGCTATGAAAAAGGTTTTACTATTGGTTTTGTGGGTGTCTATGTTTTGTAGATAGCACCAGCCACTCGAGCGCAGTGACCAACGCCTCTCGAGAATGCCTTAAGACTGTTTTAAGACCCTAAAAACTATACTTTTTCTTGTAAGATAAAAATCACAATCTTGACTCGAGTACGCTTGAGAAGCATGAAGGGGATGTATGAACAAGAAATTTCAAAAAGGCGTGGTGGTCTCGAGCCTGCTGGCAAGCCTACTTACCGCTTGTCCTACACCAGTTCAACAGGCAACATTTAGTATAACTGGGCAGGCTTTTGACTCGAGTTACGTGGATGGAACGAGCATCCAGCCAGTTGAGGCGACCGTAAAAAACATTGGCACATTTTCTGGAACACCACCCGAAGTTACTTTTAATATCAGTTCGGACTTAGAATTCTCGAGTCTCGATAACACTTTGTATACCTGTGCCAATACCAGCGAGGTACTTTTATTGTGTCAACCAATTGCAGGCGCAACCCTCGCCGCAAACCTGAGTACCAGCTTAAAACCAGTCTTTGATTTAACCGTCAAGAATGTGCCGCTCACCACGGCTGGCTCGAGAAGCCTTAAACCACAAGATGGCGGCTTAATTACCTTTCCGATTGGTATTGGTAGCCCTGTGCTACTTGCACCAATTAATTTCGCGCCACGCAGTGCAGCAGCTTCCTCGAGTGGTTTTGATTTGGTGGTTAATAAAACCGTTTCTAAGCCATTTATTCTTGGGGTAAATGGTGGAAGTGGTGAATTTACGATTACCGCCACTGTCACTGGTACACCCCTGCCTAACTACGTCAAAATCCAAGACCCACCGTTACCAGTAGGGTTTTCTTATGATTTTGCTAAAATTAGCCTAGATAATCCACTCTGGACATGCGTAACAGCTTATTTCCCTAATTCTGGTTTGTCTTGTACGCTCAAAACTCCACCTCTCCCACCTCTGCCAGTTGGGGGTCAATACCCAGCCTTAAAAGTGAGTGTCAATATGAACTCGAGTGTCACCACTGCCACCCAGCAAAACTGCCCGTGGTTGTACCCACTCTTGGGCGATAGCAACAACAACAACAATCATTTGGGACTAGTGCCGTACACCACACCTTGCACGCCATACACACCGACTCGTACTGATTTGGCAATTGTTAAAACACAAATTGCACCACTAACAACACCAGCCAATTCTTTTTATTGGGATTTACCCGGTAAGTACCAAATTATGGTCAGCAATAATACTGTTCCAGCCACCGCCGTCAATGGTCCGTTTACTGTTACAGACGTACTCAGCAATCTGCCAACTGGTTCAACTTTAGCCTTTGTTCAATCAGCCGCCAGTACCTACCTCGCTGCCGACGGCTGGACAATTACCTCGAGTATCAGTGCAACCAACGCCAATGGCTGGGCTTGCGACGGACTTTACTCGCTTATATCTTGTTATCACCCAGGTCCAATCGCGGCTGGTGGGTCGTTGCCCCCGCTTATTTTGGGAGTCAAGGTAAAACCCGAAAGTGTTGGGCTTGCCAATGGTGAGACCAACTGCGCCAGTCTGCCAAACGATTTTAACAACAATAATAACCAGAGTTGTGTCTCGAGTCAAAATCAAGCCATTGAACCATTTGACCTCAGAATCATCAAAACCCATGCTAACCCCGCCGTCAATCCAATCGCCGGTAGCATTGTCAATTATGCTTTACAAGTAGATAACATTGGTGGCGCAGATGCAGCCGGACCCATCACCGTTATTGACACCTTACCGTCTGCCTTCTCGAGTGCCACAGTTACTGTCACACCAGCCAGTGCAGCCATTTGTAGCGTTGTATTCCCAACCATTAAGTGTATTACGAGCAGTTCCTTACCCGCAAGTTCAGGTTTTACAATCAATATCGCTGCCACCTCGAGTGGTACAGCCACTGGAACTGTGGTCAATACGGCATCAGTCTCGAGTTACTTCAATGCGGCGGATACGAACTTAGTCAATAACACCTCGAGTGACCCTATTACCTTTGGCGCACCAATTAACCTCAACCGTGCCGAATCGGTGGTGCAGGCTGCCAATGGTGATTTTATTGTGGTTGGCTCAAGTGATTCGCTCACCAATGGCAAACAATTTGCGGTACGGCGCTATGCTGTGGATGGGACGACGGTACTTTGGACTAAAATCGAGAATTTTAGTGCAGCCGACGACACCGCCCTTGATGTTGCACTCGATACTTCTGGGAATATCGTGGTGGTTGGTCGCAGTAACCTGACCTCATTAACCGCTTGTGATACCCAAGCGGTACTAACCAAATACGACCCATCGGGTACAGTTCTGGCAGGATTTCCAAAATATATTGGTACAACTTCGGATTCTAAATACGATTACTTTGGCTCGGTAGCCCTTGACTCGAGTAACCGAATCGTTACAGGTGGCTCGGATGGACAAGTGGATTATCAGAACTGCGCCAGTCAAGCCGAAAGCCGTTTTACAGTACACCGCTTTACCAGTATCGGTGCGGCTGATTCGATTTTTGGTACAGCAGGACGAGTACAAACTGATGTCTCGAGTCTGCTATTACACAGTAGTAATTATTCGACCAATGGTGCTTTTGTCCAAGATGTGCTGGTTGAAGAGACCAGCGACCAATACCGAATTTATGCGGCTGGCAGCAGCCCAAATATTACCCAACGCGGTATGACCGTGGCACGCTACACCACCACAGGTGCATTGGACACCACTTGGGGTGCTTCGACTCCTTCGGGCAACAATGGTGTTGGAGTGATTGAAACCAACCTGACCGATGGCGTAATCGTTAGCAACACCAACCAAGCCCAAGACAGTGTGATTCGAGAAATTGGCATTCAAACTGTGGCAGGGGTCAAACGCCTGATTGCCACAGGATTTAACTGTGGTGGAAGCGGTAATTGCTCGAGTTTTAGCAATGTTGCCGATAGAAGATGTGTGGTCACTTCTTACACCACCAGCAATGGTGCTTTGGACACTGTTTTTGGCTCGAGTGGAGCAGCCAGTTTTGGACTTGTTGGTGCAACTCCAGCCATGGAGTGCAATGCCATGTCGGTCAAAGCCACAGGTGAAATTGCCATTTCTGGCAGCAGCAACACCACAACCAATGGAAACGATTACCTCGCCATGACCTTAACTGCCACTGGTGGACTGACAAACATATACGGCAGTAACAACCCAAATGGCTACTCTGGCACACCCGCCAATTCACCTCGAGCCGATGCGAGTTGGGGAGTGGTTTGGACAGCCGCAGGGAGCATCATGACCGTTGGATATTCAGACAAAGATGCAGCCGACAAAGATGAATGGGTGGTTAAAGCCTATTAAGAATCATCAAGCATTGCAAAACAGCAAACATACATCGTTTGCTGTTTTGTATTTCACCCCTCGAGAGGGGCAGTGTCGTTATAAACCAATAAACGCCCAACATTACCCACTTTCACCTCGAGTTTAGAAATACTGGTGTTGCCACGCTCGGCAAAATCAATATGCTGATTTAGGTCATTTAAGAGAACATGAATCGCCCCACGAATTGCTCCACCATGAGAAAAAACCGCCACTCGAGAACCCGCAAATTGGCTGTATAGTTCAAGCAAAGCCACCGCCACACGGTTCATCACATCAGCTTTGGATTCTCCGTCCTCCCATGCCTGGTCAATTGGGCGAACGTGTTTATGCAAAAAAATTTCTGAGTAGGTCAAACCCTGCCCAATCCCCATATGGATTTCACGCCAAGCCGTGCTTGACAAAATCGGCAACTCGAGCCGAGCCGCCACAATCTCGGCTGTTCGGTACGCCCTTTGCAAATCGCTCGATACGATACAATCAAATTTGGTGTGCTGCAAGCGCTTGGCTAGTTTTTCGGCTTGCTCGAGACCAAGCCCCGACAGTGGCACATCAAGTTGTCCCTGAGCGCGTTGTTCTCTATTCCAAAGTGTTTCGCCGTGCCGAATAAGCCAGAGTTCCATTGGGTAAAAATTACCATGAATTTGCATAGCCTAAAAAAAAATCTTTATCCCAATTTCTTGAGTTTTTCGGCTGCCTCACCTGCTTCAAGCTCACCTTTCTCGAGGGCGCGAAGAATGGCTTCTCGAGCATCTGTTTCTTCAAGTTCTGGCTCGTACCCCAACGCCCTCAGTAGCCCGTCAAACCGAGCGCGAATGGTCGGATAAGATAAGCCTAGGATGCGTTCGACTTCCTTCAAATTGCCACGTACTTTAATGTATAAGCGCAAAAACTCGAGTTGTTCAGGCGCAAGCGTGGCAAATTCGTTGAGGCGAAACGTCCCTTCGATTTGCACCCCAGATTCTGGGAAAACCAGTTTGGTCACTAAGGGGATTTCGCTCGAGCCTTGGAATTGGGTGGGTAAGTCGAGAATCATAATTGTCCTTTATACCTGTTTTTCTCGAATAGTGGCAAAGATTCTAGTGCCTACCAAGTTCCATGACCCTACTGCACACTAATGCGAACCGAATCCCCGTCAGACGTGTTGATGTCAACAAGATTTCCTTCGGGTAAGTCGCCTTTGAGCATTTCTGATAAGGTTTCCATGTCTAAGCCCTGTTCGCTCATGGTGCGTTGGGCATCTTTGGGAATCAGTTTCATGGCAAAATTTGCCAGTCCTATCGGGATATTGACGCGGACATTATCGCCATTGGTGGTGCTAATTTCAATTTTAATCAGGCGGGCATTGCCAGTGGCTCGAGACTCAGACGGGTGAGGACTAACGTTGCGGCTGCTCCAATCGCC